>JADZBY010000780.1 GCA_020851855.1 Anaerolineae bacterium | reverse complement strand
GCGCCAAAGTCGATGACGTGTCGCCGGACGCTTTCCAGACCATCGCCGAAGAGACGAAGAAGACGTGCCCGGTGTCCGGCGCGCTGGCGGCGCTGAACTTCGAGCTGGACGCCGCGCTGGAGTAGGCCCATCGCGTCTTATCATGAAGCGAAGCGCCCCTAGTCGGTCCAAGCTGGCCAGGGGCGCTTTGGATGTTGGTGCGTACACTACGCGGATGTGGTCAGAGTACACTCCTGTGACGAGGGTATGACCGAGGAAGAACGTTGAATCTGAGTGTCCTACATTGGCTGGAGAAGGCGCCTGTCTTGCGCCGCCTGTGGTTATCATGGCGGTCGTCCGAGAACACCAAGCTTCTCGTGCTGGCGGTGGCCGTTGGTGTGGCAACGAGCGTAGGCGTATGGCTGTTTCGTGAAGGAATCGACGTTTTTGAGCGCTATTTTCGTAGCGCCTTGCTGGAAGGCGTCGCGGCTATCGCGCCGGCGCTGGTCCCCCTGGGCGTCGTGCTGGTGCTGGCGCTGGCCGGGCTGATCGTTGGCTTCCTGCATCGCCGCCTCATCGGGGATGAGCCATTCCATGGTGTGGCGGGAGTTATGCACACGGTTGGTTACTCGGGTGGGCGGCTCCAGTACCACCGGATGCCCGCCAAGGCGGCGCTTGCGTCCTTCTCGCTGGGTGCGGGCGCGTCGGTTGGCCCGGAAGATCCCAGCGTGCAGATCGGGACGAACATCGGCTCGGCGTTTGGACAGTGGTTGCGGCTGTCCGAAGACAAGGTCAAGCTGCTGGTCGGGGCAGGGGCAGCAGGCGGCATCGCGGCGGTGTTCGGCGCGCCAATTGCGGGCGTGTTCTTCGCCCTTGAGGTCATTCTGGCGGACTTCTCCACAAGTACCTTCGGCGTGGTGGTCCTCACCTCGGTGATCGCGTCGGCGGTCATGCAAGCCATCGAGGCAGGGGGAATCGTCTTCACCCACGCCAACATGCCGGAGCTTGGCATCGCGAACTACGCGCTGGGTGGGCTGGGTGAATTGCCGCTGTACATGTTGCTCGGCGTGCTCATCGCTCCCCTTTCGGCCCTGTTCATCCGGACGCTGTACTGGCAGCATGACGTGTGGCATCATATCAAGCTCTCGCCGCCGCTGAAGACGGCGCTGGCGGGCGCTGTAGTCGCCGTCATGGCCGTGTTCTTTCCCCAGATCATGGGCACGGGTCGCGACACACTCAACAGCCTGCTGAATGCCAGCGCCCCAGAGTATACGCCGTGGGCCTTGCTGGCGCTGGTTGTGGTCAAGATCGCGGCCACGACAGTCAGTCTGGGCGGCGGCTTCGTGGGCGGCATGTTTGCGCCGTCGCTGTTCGTAGGCGCAGCGGCGGGCCGGGCATTTGGCCAACTGCTGGCGGCGCTCTTCCCCGGGATGCTGACGGCCAACCCGGCGGCGTTTGCCATCGCGGGCATGGCGGCGGCGATGGGCGGCGTGATTCGCTCGCCCATCACCGCGGTGCTGCTGCTCTTTGAGTTGACTAACGACTACCGGCTGATCCTGCCGATCATGCTCACCACGGCGGTCAGCCTGATCGTGGTGGAGCGCCTCGCGCCGGACGGACTATACCATTTTGGGCTGGCACGCAAAGGGATTCGGCTCATCCAGGGACGGCACATCGACCTGATGCAGATGATCAGCGTGGGCGAGGTGATGACGACCAGCCCGCAGACGGTGCGCGCCCGCCTGCCGCTCACCGAGCTGGCGCAGGAATTTGCGAAAGAGAATCATCACGGTCTGCTGGTGGTGGACGACGACGGACAATTATACGGAATCGTCACGTTGCGCGATCTGGCTCGCGCGAACGAGGCAGGCGAGCTTGCCGGGCGCACGACGGGCGAGATTGGCACTCGTGATGTGCTCACCGTCACGCCGAACACGTCGATTGCCGATGCGCTCAAGGTGCTTGGCGCGCGCGATCTGGGGCGTTTGCCGGTCGTTGATCCCAACGATGGACGGCGCGTGGTTGGTTTGCTGCGCCGGGCGGACATCGTACGCGCTTACGATGCGGCAGCCCAACGCCGGCAGGAAATGGAACGTTACGCGGCGCGCGTACGGCTGGAGAACCTCGCGGCGGCTCAGATTATTGAGTTGCACGTCGAGCCGAGATCGTGGGTGGACAAGCGGCGGATCAGCGACGTGGGCTGGCCGGCAGGCTGTGTGGTGGCCACCGTGCACCGGCAGGGGGCTGTCATCATCCCGCGTGGCGATACGCCGCTGTACGCAGGCGATGTGCTGACCGTCGTGTCTACCGAAGCGGACTTGCCCGAACTGGCGACACTCGTCGCGACGCATCCATCGCCCGCAGAGGCGACGGCAGGGGCAAGCCAGTCACCCGGCTAACACGCTTTCAGCCCTTTATTCCAGTTTGTGCAATCCCCTGAGTGAACAAGCGCTGCGTGAAGAAATACAGGATCAGCACCGGCAGCAGCGCTACCACCGACGCCGCCATCAGCAGGTGAGTCAGCACGCCGCCTTCTGCCCGGAACTGTTGCAGCGCCACCGAGATGGGCCGCCACGACTCATCCGACGTGACGAGCAGCGGCCATTCCAGCGCGCTCCACGCCCCGACAAAGCTGAACAGCACCGTGGTCATGATCGGCGCGATGGAGATGGGCACCACGACGCGCCGCAGATAACGCAAATGCCCTGCGCCGTCGATGCGCGCCGCTTCCCACAGGTCTTCCGGAATCTGCATGAAGAACTGGCGCAACAGGAAGATGCTGAACGTATTGGCCAGGAACGGCACGACCAACGACGGCCAGTTGTTTAACCAGCGCAGCGATGGGTGAATGCCTTCGAAGAACTGGCTGACGCGCGTCACAATGATCAGGTTCGGCACGAGCAGGATGATGCTCGGCACGAAGATCGACAGCAGCAAGATGGCGAACAGCGCATCGCGGCCCGGAAAGCGCATCCGGGCGAAGGC
>JADZBY010000779.1 GCA_020851855.1 Anaerolineae bacterium | reverse complement strand
CGGGCAGAAACCGGCGGCGCGGCGGACGAGGCAGGCCTCGTCCCTACACGCCACCCCGTAGGGACAACGCCTGCGTTGTCCGCGCCTTCTCGCACAAGGGCGATGGGCAGAAAGCGGCGGCGCGGCGCGACCGGGAGTAGACTGGATACGTATTGAAGATCAGACCCGGAATCGGGCGGCGCTATTCGACAGGCAGGCGGAAGATGGCTACCACACAAGAGAACTTCATGGACTTGATCGAGCTGCACGAGCGCTCGTGGGGGATGCAGACCTATCCGGGGCGACCGTCGCTGGTCGCGTTGCTCGCCGGGCCGGTGGTGGTTTTGTGGGAAGGCGACCGCCCGCTGGTGACCAGTTCACGCCGGAATGCGACGAGCGCCGCGATGCCAGAGCATGGCCGGTTCATGCTGAGCGTGCACCAGCACGTGGACGAGCTGAATGGGCTGCTCTACGACATGCTGGTCGTGGGCAAGGCGCAGCCCAAAGACAAACGCCGCTTGGCGCGCATCTTCGTGGAGCAGAAGGAAGTGCGCATCAAAGGGCTGCGGCTGCTCTTGGCCGAATGAGGCGGCGGATGGCGAATCCCGCTCTTGATTCCCGCCCGCGCGTATGGTAGACTTTCGCCCAGATTGGGGGATAGTTCAATGGCAGAACACCTGACTCTGGATCAGGTAGTCCTAGTTCGAATCTAGGTCCCCCAGCAGCCAGCCAGGAAGCCCGTGCACGACGCGCGGGCTTTTTTGATCGGCGCGGCGTTCAGCGGAAGCTGCCGCCCAGGACGAAGCGGCTGTAATGCTGCACATTGCCCTCGTTCAGGTCCGCCCGCGGAACCCAGCGCGCCGCGACCGCCTCGCCATCCTCGATCTGGTCGTCGGTCAGCAGCACGGTGCTGAGCGGGCGGCAGCGGTAGAAGAACTGGAGCGCGTGGTAGGCCTCGTCGAGCGGATCGTAATAGAAATACGCCTGCTCAAAGCCTTCGAAGCGCTCGATCTCCGCGACGACGCCCGTCTCTTCGCGCAATTCGCGCAGCAGGGCGTCTTCAATGCGCTCGCCAAGCTCGACCGCGCCGCCGGGCAGGCCCCATTTGCCGCTGCTGCGGATGCGCGTCATCAGGATATGATCGTCGTGGAGCAGAACGCCGTACACCGCCGGGCGGAAGGTGAGCCGGGCGCGCGGAACCGTGCGGCGCTCATCACGAACGGTGAAGCATTCAACCGTATCGGGCAGGGAGTGTGTTTTCATGATGGTAATGCTACCGCGCCGGGCGGTAAATCGGCTATGATAGAAATTCCGTCGATGAATAACGGAGAGAGAGATGGTGGAAAACGCACAAACGAAGCGGCCCGCGCCCCGGCGTGAGCGGCCCGGCATGAAAGCTTACGGCATCGCGACCGGCTCGGAAGGGTTGATGGACTGGGCCTGGGCCGACGAGCAACTGAGCAAGGCGCGCAACTACTGGATCGCCTCGACGCGCGCCGATGGCCGCCCGCACGTCGCGCCGGTCTGGGGCGTATGGCTCGACGGCGCGCTGTACTTCAGCTCGGCGCGCTCGTCGGTGAAGGGGCGTAACCTGGCCAAGCGACCCGACGTGATGGTGCACCTGGAGAGCGGCGACGACGTGGTGATCTTCGACGGGCGCGCCGTCGAGGTGAACGACAGGGCGCTGTTGCGGAGAATAGCGTCGATCTACTGGCCAAAGTACGGCATGGCGGTGCAGGAACCCGACCCCAACGGCGTGTGGTATGCCGTCGCGCCGCGCACCGCCCTGGGCTGGCTGGAAAAGGACTTCCCCAACACGCCGACGCGCTGGGTATTTGAGGACGGAGAACAGTGAGCGCCAACCGGGCCGTTCTCGACGATGCGACTTTTATCCGGGCATCGATTGCCGTCGCACAGCGCGCCCGCGAGCACGGCAACCATCCCTTCGGCGCGATCCTGGTCGATGGCAACGGCCAGATCGTGCTCGAAGCGGAGAACACGGTCATCACCGGGCGGGATTGCACCGGGCACGCCGAGACGAACCTGATGCGGCGGGCCTGTGCGCATTTCAACGGGGCCGAACTGGCCGGATTGACGATGTATGCCAGCACAGAGCCGTGTGTGATGTGCGCCGGGGCGATCTACTGGGGCGGCGTCGGGCGCGTGGTGTACGGGCTGAGTTCCGAGGCGCTGTACCGGATGACCGGCTCGAATCCGGCGCTGCCGGTGTCGTGCCGCGAGGTGTTTGCGCGCGGCGTGCGGCATGTTCAGGTGGGCGGCCCGCTGCTTGAGGATGAAGCGCGGATCGTGCACGTCGGATTCTGGACGTAAGGGGGTGAGGGCGTGTCTTGGCGGCATCGTTCTGCGCACTGTCCGACGCTCAACATGCATGACAGCCTCTAGCGCCCCGCGCTGCCATACCGCAGATTCTCGTTTGATGCGGTTGGCCTGTTGGGGGACGAGGCAAATCCCCGTTCGGCCCGATTTTCAGACAGCCTCTACGGGCAACTGGCCTGAGTACGGTGGTGTCGTGCTTGGCGGCAAGGCGAAGAACCGCAACGCGCGGGACATGGAACCGGACAGTGTGATGCTCAACTCTGAGCGCGCTGTGATTGACACTGACCTATGCTACCGTGTCGGCAGAGTGCGTGTTGAGCGTTACAGGGAAAAGAACACCACTGTGAGCCATGTGCCACTGGCCGCCTATGTCTACCCCCTGGCAGGACTTGTCTACTGCGCTCACTGTGAGAGAGAAGGTGATACAGCACACCGTGCGCCATTGTCCGGCTGTGAAGGACACAGGGACCTGCCGCGCTACCGCCACGCAGACAAGCGTCATCCGTGTGAGGCGCTGAACAAGTCGGTAAAGGTAGATGTGATCGAGCGGAGTTCGCCCGGCTCATTGCGGCGCCGTCGGTGAAACCTGACGCCGCACCCAAGCTGGCGAAGATATTCTCCGATGCTACCCAGAAATCATTGAACGATGACAAACGCGCTG
>JADZBY010000817.1 GCA_020851855.1 Anaerolineae bacterium | reverse complement strand
CAGCCCACGCTGGGCACTGACATGGGCGCGCTTCAGGAGCGCATCACCAGCACCAAACGCGGCTCGATTACGTCGATGCAAGCGGTGTACGTGCCTGCCGATGACTACTCCGACCCTGCGCCGGTGGCGACATTCGCGCACTTGGACTCGACCATCAACCTGGAGCGCTCGATCAACGAAAAGGGCATCTATCCTTCGGTGGACCCGCTTGCCAGCACGAGCCGCATCCTCGACCCCAACGTGGTGGGGCAGGATCACTATGAGGTGGCGCGCGAAGTGCAGCGCACATTGCAGCGCTATAAGGACTTGCAAGACATCATCGCCATTCTGGGTGTGGACGAGTTGAGCGAAGAAGACAAGGTGCTGGTCGCGCGCGCGCGCAAGATTGAGCGTTTCCTGGGACAGCCCATGTTCGTGGCGAAGCGCTTCACCGGTATCGAAGGGCGTTACGTGAAGATCAAGGACACGGTCGAGGGCTTCCGCCGCATTCTGCGCGGTGAACTGGACGAGATTCCGGAGCTATACTTCTTCAACAAAGGTCCTGTCGAAGACGTTTTCGAGGCGTACGAGGCGGACCGCACGGCGAATCGCTAGTTATAAGTTGTTAGTAATTAGTTGTTAGTCAATGCAGACATGACAATTGCAGTTTGCCATGACTAATCACTAATTGCTCATCACTAATTACTCCAAATGCCACTACATCTTGAGATTGTGACCAGTGAGCGCACCGTGTTTGAGGGAGAGGCCGATATGGTGACGGTGCCCGGCGGCGGCGGCGAGATGGGCATTCTGCCCAACCATGCGCCGGTGCTGTCCACACTTAAACCAGGCGAGTTGCGCGTGAAGATCGGTAACGAGGTGCTGGAATTTGCCATTGGCGGCGGGTTTATCGACATTCACAGCAATCGTGTCATCATCCTGGCCGATAGCGCCGAGCGCGCTGAAGAGATCGATTTCGCGCGCGCCGAGGCTGCCCGCATGCGCGCCGAGGAAATGCTGAAGAACCCGCCACCCAACAAGGAAGATTTGTTGAATCTAGAAGCCGCCTTCCGCAGGAGCCAGGTGCGCCTGCGCGTGGCGCAACATCGCCGCACCACCCGGCGGCAACAGGAGCCATAAAGAGCTGAGGTGCAGGTGCATGGCTGAGTTGAGCGTCACTCAAACCTCGGTCCCCTAATCTCGGTCGTGACCTATGAGTCTG
>JADZBY010000778.1 GCA_020851855.1 Anaerolineae bacterium | reverse complement strand
TCGGCGGCGCTGGCCGTCCGGACGTCCTGGTCCCAGACCGCCTCTTTGAGGGCGTCAATCGCCTCTGGCTCGCGCAGTTCGCCCAGGGCAGTGGCCGCTGCCTCGCGCACGAGCGGCTCCGGGTCCCGGAGAAGCGCCTGGATGCCGCTCAGGTCGCCGGCATCGCCCCACCCGGCCAGCGCCAGCGCCGCGCCTGCCCGCTGATAAGCGAAGGGGCTGCTCAGCCCGGCGGCGAGTCCCGCCTTCGCATCACAAGCTTTTAACAAGCGCAACGAGCGCCCCACCTCGACGCCGGCATCGAGCGCCCAGGGCCGCTGCACCACATCGCCGGGCGCGTTCAGGCCCAGGTATTGCACCAGCGGCTCGGCGGCGCGTTGGTCGCCCAGCGCGCCCAGCGTCGAGATGCAGCGCCAATCCTCAAGGGCGTGGCCGTCGAGCAGCGCCGCAATCAACGGCTGGACGGCGCGTTGGTCCCGGCGGCGGATCAGGGCGTTGTGCGCATCGCCGCGCTCGAAGTGGGAAGCCTTAAAATCCAGCGCCAGGGCGATTTCGCGGCCCATCGGTCCCCACAGCGCGCCCAGCGCCGAGAGGGCCGAGCGCCGCGCCCGTTCCGAGTACGGAAGGCGGAAGAGCGGGACTTCGAAAACGCGCCGCACGTCCTTCACGCCGCGCCGCCGGACCACCAGCAGATACTCCGCGACCTCGTCGGCGCGCCCGGCGGCGTGGATGAGCGCTGCGGCCTGCCGAATGCGCTCTTTGTCGCCGGAAAGCAGGTGGCGCATCAGGCCCGATTGCGGGACAGGAGCAGTACGCCGACGCCTGATAGTCTGAACCATCAAGAGCGTACTCTTCAACCACGCGCTCAAGGCCCTGTGCGCTCCAATCCGCCGGGAAACGGGCATCAGAATGGGCTATCCGCCGTGCCTTTGATTGTAACATAGGTTTCCACACGGATTGCATCACGGATGTATACGCAAAGCATTGAGATTTTCCGCAGCAGGGCGGGATTCATGAAACCTGTAAAGGGGGCGGCGCGGCGTTGCGGCGTGAGGGGTACGTCAGGTGTGGTAGACGATGTCGCGCCGGTTCAACATACCGGTGAAGCGCCCGCCCTCGAAGACCGGCGCGTGCTCCAGCCCGGCGGCGTCCATCGCCTGGAGCGCTGCGCCCAGCGCATCGTTGGGGGACAAGACGCAGATTTCTGAGGCGGGGAGCATGACCTGTCCGGCGCGGGTTTTGCCCCACTCCAGGCGCGGAATCTGCTCGGCCTGCGCCGCCGCGATCAGCCCGACAAAGCGCCCCGCCTCGAAGACGGGGAAGGCCTGATCGGCGGCCTGGTCCATGTAGCGCCAGGCGACGATGGCGAGCGGCGTGGACGCCTCGATCACGGGCACATTGAAGCGCATCACGCGGCGCACGGGCGCTTCGAGGGGCAGCGAGCGGCTGGCGGCGCTGCGGAAGCTGGCGGTGGCCGCCGAATACAGGAAGGCCGCGATCAACCCGAACCACACGGCGTTAAACAGCAGCCCGTCGACGAGCATGAACAGCGCCAGCGCGACGAAGCCGCCGGCCATGAACTGCCCGATGCGGCTGGCCTGCCGCGTGGCGCGCCGGTAACTGCCGCCCATGCGCCACAGCGCCGCCCGCAGGATGCGCCCGCCGTCGAGTGGGAAGCCGGGCAGCAGGTTGAAGAGGGCGAGCGTCAGGTTGATGAGCGCCAGCCACGCGAACGCCGGGCCGGTCAGATCGGAGAGGTTGGAGAGCGCAGAAAACAGGCCGGCCAGGGCCAGACTCGAGGCCGGGCCAGCCACCGCGACCAGAAATTCCTGGGCGGGCCGCTCCGGGTCGCGGCTGATGTGCGCCACGCCGCCGAAGAGGTGCAGGACGATGCGCATGACCGGGATGCGGAAGTGCAGGGCGACCAGCGCGTGCGCCAGCTCGTGCCAGACGATGGACGCGATGAAGATCACGGCGGCGGACAGGCCCACGAGCAGGTACACGAAGGCGGTGTAGCCGGGCGACTGGTAGGGCAATACGCGCGCGCCGACGATGTAGGCCACCAGGAAGAAGACAAACGCCAGGCTGGCATCGATGCGAATCTCGATGCCGCCAATCGACGCCGCCCGCCACGTTCTGACAAGCATAACGCGGTCCACTCGCTCCACTTCGCGATTTTTCGCGCTGCCCTCGTGATTTCACCAAGTCTACACGGCTCAATCGGCACTGCCCAGTACGCGCGAGCGAATGGCCGCGTCGTTTCTGGGCAGACAAGCGTTCCGGCGGCGCTTCGCGGTACAATGGGCGGCAAGCATCATCGTGACGTTGGCCGGGTGAGGCCGAACGTGTGCCATAGAACGAGGGACTTATGGTTCAAGCGGAGTTTACTCTGGCGGATTATCAAGCCGCCGCGCAATTCATCCAGGATCGCAGCGCGCACCGGCCCCGGATCGCCCTGATCCTCGGCTCTGGTTTGGGGCCGCTCGCGGATGCCGTCGAGGACGCGCACCGCATCTCGTATGCGGACATCCCCGGCTGGCCGCGCTCGCAGGTGGTCGGGCACGGCAACCGGCTGGTGCTGGGCCGCCTCGAGGGCAAGCTGGTGATGGTCATGCAGGGCCGCTCGCACTTCTACGAGGGCTGGACGCCGGCGCAGACTGTGTTCCCGGTGCGGGTCATGCAGGCGTGCGGCATCCGGACGCTGATCGTGACGAATGCGGCGGGCGGGTTGAACCCGGATTTCAGCGCCGGCGACCTGATGCTCATGACGGACCACATCAACCTGCCCGGCCTGGTCGGGTTTGGCCCACTGCGCGGCCCGAACGACGACGCGCTCGGCCCGCGCTTCCCGGACATGACCGTCGCTTATGATCTCGGCTTGCGCAGGCTCAGCGAGCGCGTGGCGGCGGAGAACGGGATCGGGCTGCGCCAGGGCGTGTACGTCGGGCTGGCCGGCCCGGCATTCGAGACGCCCGCCGAGGTGCGGATGCTGCGGATGCTGGGCAGCGATGCAGTCGGCATGTCCACGGTGAACGAGGTCACGGTGGCGCGCCACGCCGGGATGCGCGTCCTGGGCTTTTCGGGGATCACGAACGTGGCCATCACCGAGGGCAGCGCGGAGAAGGTGGTCAATCACGAGGAAGTGCTGGACGTAGGCAGCCGGATTGTGCCCAAGCTGATCACGCTGCTGCGCGGAGTCATCGCCCAGATCGAGTAAAGCAGCATGGCTGGACTGGTCTATCTCATCGAGCGCATCGCCCCGGCGCTGTTCCTGCTCATCGCCGCGCTGCTGCTGGTCTGGCTGCGCAGCCTGATGCTGGCCCGGCGGCGGCTGGCGCTGGCCGAGTTCGAACTGGAGCGGGACATGGCCGAGGCGCAGCGGGCGCGGGCCATCACCTGGACGCTCGGACTGGTCGAGCTGGCGCTGGCCGTGGGCGCGGCTGCCTATATCATCGCGCCCACCCTGCGCGCCGACGTGCTGACCGGCGCAGCGCCCGACCCGCAGGCCGCCGAACTGACGGCCACCGCCGAATTTGAGACGAGCACGCCCGGCGGCGACGGTTCGGCGGGCAGCGGCGTGATGCTCACCGTGACGGCCCAGGCGCTCGCAGGCGAACAGGGCCAGCGCTTGCTGCTGACGCCGGTTGCTTCGCCCACGCCGGTGGGCACTATCCTGCCCGGCTACCCGACGCCCTCGGATTGCACATCCGCCGATGCGTCGTTGCTCGTCCCTGCTCCGGGGCAGGTGGTGTTTGACTCGCTGACCATCGTGGGCACGGCGAATATCGCCAACTTCGCCTTCTACAAATTCGAGCTGGCCGGGCCGAGCACGGGCGGCAATTTCGCGCCGATCCTGGGCGAGCGCACGTCGCCCGTCACCGAACAGGGCGTGCTGGGGCAGATTCCGCTCAGCCCGTTCCAGCCCGGCGACTACGATTTCCGGCTGGCCGTTTTCGACAATACGGGCGAACTGCGCGCCTCGTGCACGGTGCGCATCATCATCCGCGAGCGCCCACCCACTCCCACCCCGCCGGGCGGCGCGGTGGGGCCGTGAGATTGGCCCTCGCCCCTGGGCCAATCTCGCAAAGGGCGAGCGGCGGTGTGAGATCAGGGCAACAACCGCATCAGGGTCAACCGGGAGTCGCCCCGCGCTAAAGCACGGGGCTGAACCTACGAAGCCCTGACGGGCTGGAATACGCCTTCAGCCCGAAGGGTTTCGTGGTTTCAGCCCGGACCTGAAGGTCCGGTCGCAAGGGTGCGTTCCTCTGTGAGAATCCGTGAGCGCCGGGCGGACCTGATGCCGTGGCGGTCCATCTCTACCCGGCTCGGCGCGCCCGCCCTGGGTTATGGATAAGGCTTCCCCTTCGCCGGTCTACCGCGCGCCCGGTATAATCTGCGCCCATGACGCCCCATCCCTGCCCGCACGTCGGGCTGAACGCGCACCTGCTGGCGTCGCCCGGCAGCCGCAACTACCGGCGAGCCGGCATTCATGGCTACATGACCGGCCTGCTGGAACATCTGCCTGCCGCCGCCCCGGACTGGCGCTTCACCGTGTTCGCGGGCGAAGGCGAGCCGCCGCGCGACCTGCCGTACCGCGTCCGGCGCTCGCGGTGGCGCACCGGTCGCCCGCTGGCGCGCATCCTGTGGGAGCAACTCGCCCAGCCGTGGCAGCTTGGTGGGCTGGACCTGGTGCACGAGATGGCCTTTGTCGCGCCGCTGGTCATGCCGCGCCCGTTCGTGGTCACGGTGTATGACCTGACCTTCGTGCGCTACCCGGAGCGGCTCCCGGCGTCACGGCGGTTGTACTTGCAGGCGATGACCGGGCTGTCCTGCCGGCGGGCGCGGCGTGTGCTGGCCATCTCGCAGAGCACGGCGGACGACGTAACCCGGCTGCTGGGCATCGCGCCGGAGAAGATCGACCTGGCGCT
>JADZBY010000777.1 GCA_020851855.1 Anaerolineae bacterium | reverse complement strand
TGTTGTTCGTCGTGAATCTGGTGCTTTTCCTGGGCAACTCGCTCGCGCCCCGCGTTGTGCAGGACCCACAGCTCGATTTTATCCGCCTGGTCTGGTTCGTCATCGTCGTCATCCACGGGGCGTATGCGCTTTACGACCTGTGGCCCTTCCGGCTCGTGAGTGACCTGTTGCACCGCCAGATGGATCGCGAAGCCGAGCGCCTGCGCGCGCAGGGCTACACGGTAATTGCGCCAGCCGGGACGCTGGAAAAGCCCAAGCGCGCCGCTCGCCTTGCCGACGATGGCGAGATCGCGTACGAGGACGAGCCGTATTCTGAGAATGCGCCCGTGAAGAGGAGCCACACCCATGAAGGAGATTGATTACCACACGCTTCGGCGGCGAATCATTCTGCGGTGGCTGAACCGTGTCCTGTTCGTCATTCACATACTCGCCTACTTCGCGATAGCAATGGAACGCATCTTCTGGAATCAGCCCAACCATTCGCTTGCCATGTTCATCTGGTTCCTCGTCTTGCTCCTCCACGGCGCATGGGCGTTTGGTGTGCTGGGCAGTTTCATGCACCGCCAGATGGATCGCGAAGCCGAGCGCCTGCGCGCGCAAGGCTACACGGTGATTGCGCCCGCCGGCAGGCTGGAAAAGCCCAAGCGCGCCGCTCGCCTTGCCGACGATGGCGAGATCGAGTACGAAGATGAGACTCTCGACCCGGACGAAGCGCACGCGGCGCAGCGCCGGGCGCAGAACTGAACTGATCATTGACGATGCGAGTCATTTACACCGACAACCGGACCGAAGACTACGAGGACCTGCCCTTCAACTCCGGCGCGCAGGGCGAGTTGTACCTCTCCAAAGACAAACAGCACGTCGTGAAGCTGTACACCAGCGCGCTTGCCCAGCGCCGCCAGGAAGCCCTGCGTAAGATCATCAACGAGTACAACATCACCATGCGGACCGACCCGGAAACCGGCCTGCGCGTCGTGGACCCTCTCATCGCGGACATGTTCGCCTGGCCGGACATCATCGTGAGCAAGCCGCGCCCCGGCATCCGCATGAGAAACGTCAACGTGGCCGGCGAGCACAAGCCGCTGAGTTGGTGGATCGGCGCGCGCACGCTGAAATACGTCCCGGAGCACATGCGCGGCAACTGGCTGGACCGCACCCGCGTGGCCAGCCAGATGGCGCGCATCGCCTGGAAACTCCACGGCTCCGGCCTGTGCCACTCCGACTTCTCCGGCGACAACTTCCTGGCGCATGTGGCGCGGCACAAGGTCGTGCTCATCGACCTCGATAACCTCGTCGTGCCGGACGTGATCCAGCCGGAGATTCTCGGCACGGGCGACTTCATGGCCCCCGAGATCGTCATCGCCAATGACCGCAACGATAGCCGCGCCCTGCCGCGCCCGTCGATCCATACCGACCTGCACTCGCTGGCGGTGCTCATTTACCAGCTGCTTCTGAACCGCCATCCGCTGCGCGGGCCGAAGACGCACGACGCCGACGCGCAGCGCGATGACGTGCTGGCGCTGGGCGAGCGCGCGCTGTACATCGAGGACCCGGACGATCACAGCAACCGCCCACAAGGCGATTTCGTCGGCGCGTGGGCGCTGGGCGAAGAGGTCGAGACGCTGATGCGGCTGTCCTTCACCATCGGGCTGCGCAAGCCGGAGCTGCGCCCGCTGGCGGCGACGTGGCTTGACGCGCTGCTCCGCATGGCCGACCAGATCGTGCCCTGTACGAACAAAGACTGCTCGCACAAGGCGTTTGTCCTGCTGGCCAACCGCCCGGCGCGCTGCCCGTGGTGCGGCACGCCCATCCGCTTCCCCAAAGAAGTGCCCATCCTGCGCCTGTATTCGACCTTCGGCCAGAAGGGGCACTTTCAGCCCGACCGTGCGCACATCGTGGGCTGGCAACGCCGCCCGATCCTGCGCTGGCACGTCTTCGCTGACGTGTCCGAATCGGGCCTGCTGAACGCGGGCGTGCACGACCGGGAGACGCTGGCCGAGATCGTCTACGACCAGCGCGTGGGCTGGCAGATGCTCAACGTGAACCTGCCCGCGCTGCGTGTGGCGGGCGATGGCTCCGTCCGGCGTGTGGGCCTGGGCGAGACGGCCCCGCTTCACCACGGCCAGCACTGGCTGCTGGACAACGCGCCCTCGGCCCGCGCCGCGCTCGTCACCATGCAGACGGTCCAGTAGGGCGGCGAACTCGGTCATTTTTCACAAATTCTTCGTAAACTACTTTCCATGAAGTTATATAATCAAAGTAAAGGTCAATGTCCTCTCTTAGTTGCCATCTTAGGAGACTCGCCGTGAAGCCCCGCCCTATCCTCATCGCCTTTCTGACAATTGTCCTTGCATGTGTCCCACTCTTCTCCGTTGCCATATTCGCTGCCGCCACGACCTATACCAACGATACCCCGCTGGCCGTGCCAGACGGGGCGGACGCAACGCGCTGCAACGTGCCTGGTGCGCCGGTGACGAGTACGATCAACGTGCCCGCCTCGCTGCCTGTTGCCGACCTGAACGTGGCCCTGAACATTAGCGCCGGCTGGGTCGGGGATGTATGGGTGTCTCTGACATCTCCGGCGGGAACAACCGTCACGCTGGTCGACGGTCCGGGAAGCGGCGTTGGCTGCGGCTTCGGGAGCAGTGATCTTGTTACCACGCTCGACGACGAATCATCAGGCGGCCCAGTCGAGAATGGCAACCCGCCTACTGGCCCATCCTACACGCCGCAGCAACCTCTGAGCGCCTTCGATGGCCAGAATGCGGCGGGCGCATGGACGCTCACCGTCCGGGATAGGTCCGGGGGCGACGCGATAACGCTCAAATCGTGGTCGCTTATCATCAGTGGCAATTTCACCCCGGTGGCCGTCAACGATCTGGCGGATCTGCCCGTGGGCGGAAGCGTGCTCATTCCGGTCACCGCCAACGATACAGACGCCGACAACGCGATCAACCCGGCCAGCGTGGCCATCGGAACCACGCCGGCGTGCGGAACGGCGGTCCCGGATGGGGCCGGTGGCGTGGTATACACGAATGTGAATACGGCCTGTGCGGGCGATGCGTTCACCTATACCGTGCGCGATGTCGAGGGCGCAGTCAGTAATGTCGCCACGGTGCTGGTTGGGCTGGCCGCGCCGCCGCCCGCGCTCATCCCGACTCCGCCGCCCGCGCCGCGCTGCAACGACATGGACTTCGATGAGGAAGGCCCCGTGCGCGCCTGGCTGCCCGATGCGTACCGGCAGGAAGTTTACTGCCACATGATCGCGCAGGACGGCAACTACCTCACCTGGCTGGGTGGACCGCTGACCCATGCCGGGCAGATCGGCGTCGCGTCCGTGCTTGAGCGGGGCGTGTTGCACGCCGTCGACGTGTTCAGCCCGCATGGCCTGGGCTGGTACGAGGGCGGCGCCGTCGTATGCCTGCGCGGTGAGGGCGCACTGTGGTTCCTGCCTGCGGCGGGCGTGCCCCGCTCTGCCCAGGACATGGTCGAGTACACGGTCGAAGAGTTTGCCGGGTTCACCTGCACAACGCTGTACATGCCCGGCACGCTCGTGCTGACCGGCGCGCAAGCATCACTGCCATCACAGCCATCACAGCCATCGTCGGCGGGCGGCGCACCCGCTCCCACGGCGGACAGCAAGTAGGGTGTGTTTGCAAATTCCGTTTTCGCGTTGACCCTCACTCCCCCGGCCCCTCTCTCCCTCAGGGCGAGAGGGGAGAAAAAGCGGGAATCCTGGGTTTCCGCACCCCTCTCCATGAGGGAGAGGGGCCGGGGGTGA
>JADZBY010000776.1 GCA_020851855.1 Anaerolineae bacterium | reverse complement strand
GGATGTCCTGCCACAGCGCCGGGATGGCTCCCCAGAGGGTGAAGGACAGCCCGGCCAGCAGCAAGGCCCCGATCTGAAGCCCGCGCCGCCGCCCGTTCAGCGCGAACCAGCCGGCCACGACGGCGCATAGAATGCCCAGCAGCGGCAGCCCGGCCAGCGCCGAGAAGAAGCGCCGTTGCAGCATCTCCAGCGCAAACAACTGCTCGGCCTCGTAGTCATTCATCCCGCTGAAGAAACGCCACGCCGCCAGCGCCGCTACGACCACCAACACCGCCGCCGTGGCCAGCGCATCGCGCCGCCGCGCCGGATCGCGCGCACGGATCAGCGCCAGAAGCGCCGCCAGCCCGAACAGCGCGAAGGCATACGGGTGGCTGACGAACATCACCAGGCCTGCCAGCGCCGCCGGGAGCCATTCGCGCCGCCGGAAGCCGAGCAACGCGCCCAGGAACAGCGCCCAGGCGAGCTGCACCACCATCGCGCCTTCGCTGATAAAGGCGAACTGCCCGGCCAGCGGCCCGATCAGGATGCCCAGCGCCGCCCACAGGAACATGCCCGGCGCGCGATCGCGCGTCATCCACCACGCCAGCAGCAGCGCCAGAAACGGGACCAGCGCATAAGTGACGCCCATGATCGCCTGGAGCACGCCCAGGTCGCTCGTATACTGGCCGGCAAACAGCGGCGTCTGAAGCAGCAAGCGGTGAATCTCGCGCCGATTGGGGACCATCGGGTATAGGTTCTCAATCGTGCTGAAGAGGTAGTAACTGCCGTCAAAGGCGAGCGCTGCGCCGGAGAAAGCAGCGGCGAGCAAGCCAAGCGCGACCATCAGGAAGAACGCCAGCATGGACTCTGCGCTCCAGGTGAGCAGGACGCGCCCAGGCTCAGGCGCGGCGATATGCCAGCGCGAAACGATCCCGGCCCGAAAGCCCGACCGGGGCCAGCGCCGCCGGGTCGAAACCGAGGGGCGTCAAGGCGGCTTCGGCATCGAGCCAGCGCCGCGCCCGTTCTATCTCCGACAGGCTGTACGTGCTCACGAGCAGCGCACCACGCGCAGCCAGCAAGCCCGCCGCAGCGCGCAGGGCCTTGATCCAGCTCTTGGGGCTGCGATTCAGGTCGGGATGGCGCACCAGGATAACGTCAAAGTGCGGCGCGAGCGGCGGCCATGCCGCATCTCCGCGCACGAAGTAGAACCGCTCGCCGCCGCGTAGCCCTTGCCGCCAGCCCAGCGCCGCCAGCCGGTCGCTATCCAGCCCGACGATGAGCGCATCCGGCCACGCGGCCCGGTACACCAGGGCATCGTGCGCCGCGCCACAGCCCAGATCGGCGGCAAGGTGCGGCATCGGCAGATGGCACAGCAGGCTCCTCAGACGGGCAGCATCCGTTTCATCCCTCAAAAGGACCGCCTTGCCAGCATTCCATAGCCCCGCCGCCGTCACTCCTGGTCATGCTCCTGGCCTTCAAGGGCATCGATGAAGGCGGAGAGGCCGGGGCGCTCCGCATTGCACTGCTCACAGCCCACGTAGGGATCCTCGATGACCTGCCGGTGCTTCTCGCACGTCGCCTGGACGAGGTTCGACCGCCCGATGCCCAGGAATCCGGGCCGGATCGTCAGTTTGAGGCGCAGGTGTGGGCTGGCATTGGCGCGCAGGATGTCCGGCACAGGGCAACGCCTGCAATCGCCGGGCTGCCAGCGCGCCGAGTCCGGGTTTCGTTTGGCGAGCCGGCATTCCTGGATGTTGCGCTGGCGGTGGAAGTCCTGGTAATACTCCGGGCACTCCTTGCCGGCGGGTGTCCGCATCGTCAGACCCGCGTGATGTAGCTGCCGTCGCGGGTGTCGATGCGAATCTTGTCGCCCACGTTCACAAACAGCGGGACCTGGACGATCAGGCCGGTCTGGGTGATGACCTTCTTGTAGGTATTCGTCGCCGTATTGCCCGCGACGGCCATCTCGGCGTCGGTGATGGTGTGCTCGACCGTGGTCGGCAGCTCGTAATCGATGATCTCACCCTCGTAGCTCACCAGGCTGAGCTGCATGTTCTCGTACAGGTACAGCGCGTCGTCGCCGAAGATGTCCTGCCGCAGCTCGTGCTGCTCGTAGGTGGTCAGGTCCATGAAGTGCATGAACTCACCATCGCTGTACAGGAACTCGACGGTTGAGGTATCGACGCGGATGTCCTGGACGCGGTCGCCGGATTGGAAGGTGCGCGGCACGGTCGAGCCGGTGCGCAGATCGCGCAGTGTAGTGCGGATGGTGGCGTTGCCGCGACCGGGTTTGTTGTGGGAATACTCCAGCACACGGTAGATGTTGCCATCTACGGTGAACGTGACCCCTTTGCGCAGGTCGTTGACGTCAATCATGGCGGTCTTGTTGCCCTTCGTTTTTCGGATTGCGCTGCGATTCTACAACACGCCAACCGGGAAAAGCAATATCCAGCCGGGCGAAACTCAGGGCAAGCGCATCAAAGCGTCCTCACCCCCGGCCCCTCTCCGCATCCGCCATCCCAGACCACCCATTGAACGCAAGCGTTCCATGGGAACCCGGTCGGAGACCACGACGGCATGGAGCGGGGAGATCGGCTACCAGGCCGGCGCGTGCTTCCCCCTCGCTACGCGGTACTCCGCGTGGAGAGGGGGCCAGGGGGTGAGGCCTTTTCCTACTGCCTGCCTCAACGGCGGATTTTGATGCGATTGCCCTGGTGGCGTCATTGCCGCGCATGGCGACCTGGGTTATACTGAATTTCGGTGAATGCAGGGGAATGGTCCGCTCTTTTGGACCGTTCGAGATAGACCATTTTGATCCCATGCGCAACTGCGACACCGCCCCTCAGTATCTGCCCTGGCACACGATGCGTCGGCGCTGGTTACGTATTCGGCTGTAAGCGTTAACCGAGACGAGGAGCACCTTACCGTAAGCTTACCTTTGGGTTGGTGGCAGCGTTCACAGGCTGCTTAACCATGCAAATCTTCCGTGTGATAAGGAGTTTGCAAGAATGAGTAAGTCGCTTCGCCTCTTTTTTATGATTGTGCTGGTCCTCTCCGTACTGCCGGCGGCCCTGGTCAGCGTCAGCGCCCAGGATACGCCGCCCGCCCTCGCCGATGGCAAACTCACCATCGCCTGGATTCCGAAGGCGCTCAACAACCCGGTCTTCGAACTGGGTCGTGAAGGCTGCCTCGCCGCCGCCGAAGAGCTGACCGCGCAAGGCCCGTATGAGGTCGAGTGCTTGTATCTCGGCTCGGTCGCTTCGGACATGGCCGAGCAGGCGCGCGTCATGGCCGACGCCGTGGCGCAGGGCGCGGACGCTATCGGCGTGTCGTGCAACAACCCGGCGGGCTGCGTGGAGCCGATCAACACCGCCGTGGCGGCGGGCATCCCGGTCATGACCTGGGACTCGGACGCCGCGCCGGAAGCGCAGAGCTTCACCTACCTGGGCGTCAGCAACTACATGGGTGGCCGCGCGGCGGGTGATCTGCTCGTCCGCAGCATGGG
>JADZBY010000775.1 GCA_020851855.1 Anaerolineae bacterium | reverse complement strand
GACGCGGGCAATGCCTTTCTGACCGACTTCGGCATCATCAAGGTTCACGACGAGACGTCAAAGATCACCGAAACCGGCTCCGTGGTCGGCACGCCCGCGTACATCTCGCCGGAGCAGTGGACCGGGCGGCCCGTCGATGGCCGGTCGGACGTGTATGCGCTGGGCGTATGCCTGTATGAGATGCTGACCGGCAACGTGCCGTTTCAGGGCGAGACGCTGTACAGCATGATGCAGCTTCACCTGAACGAATTGCCGCCGCCCGTGCACACCGTGCGCAAAGGCCTCTCGCCGCGATACGCGCAGATTTTGGACAAGGCGTTGGCCAAGAACCCGGAGTTGCGTTATTCGAAGTCGGGCGATCTGGCGGCGGCTTTTTCCGAGGTGGTGAGCGCGCCCGCCGGGCCAACTGCCGGGCCAGCCGCGCCGCGTGGTGTGAGCGAAACTGCGCCCGTCGCCCGCCAGCCCACCCGCTCGGCATCGCCCATGCCGCCCGTCGATGACCGCACCAGCGCCATCCCGATGTCGATGGATATGGACGATGGGCGGACCGGCGCGATTCCCATGCCCTCGGTGCAGTCCGGCTCGGTGTACGAAACCACGCCGCTGCCGGTCGGGGCGTCTGCGTCGCGCATGAGGCCCGCTGCGCCCACGCCATCGCCCGCCGCAACGCGCCGCATGACGCCGCCGCGCGAAACGGGCGGACGCTCCCGCCTGCCGCTGATCATCGGCGCGCTGGCCGTGATCGGCATCGTCGTGGTGGCTGTGCTGGCGCTGGCGTCGCGCGGCGGCGAGGCGGACCAGCCCACGCCGACGACGGGCGCGGCGCTGGTCGCCAGTGACACTTCCGCGCCGCCCAGCGAGACGCCCGTACCGACCACGGAATCTGCGCCCGCCACGGCAACCGCCGAGTCCATCGTCGTGCTGGCCAGCCCGGAAGCGACAGAAGCCCCGACCGAACCGCCGACCGAACCGCCGAGCAACACGCCGGCGGCGACGGCGACCGACGCCGCGACCCGCACGCCTGCCGCCACGGCCACCCGCGCCGCCACCGCGACATCGTCCGACCTGATCGCCGTGCTGGCGTCGCCTACCCGCACTTTCACCGTGACGCCCAGCATCACCGTCACCAATACACCAACGCTGACTCTGACGCCGACGCGGACCGTGCCCATCACCAATACGCCGCCGCCCACGCTGACGCCAACCGCCACGGCGACGAATACCGCGCTGCCATCGGCCACCCCAACGCCCGACCCGGCGCAGACGGCGACGGCCTTCGCGCTGGCCACGGCCCAGAAGATCGGGGCGGACGTGAGCGCCATCGTGCGGACCGGGCAGCAGGCTTTCGGCCCGGAGAGCGGCCAGTTGCCCCACCCGGAAGGCTCCAGCCTTTCCGAAGCGCGCGCCAGCGCCAGCCTGATCAACTTCGTGGCCGAAGCGCGCTTCATCAATCCGTATGACGCGGCGGAAGGCGCGTGGGACTACGGCTTCATCTTCCGCGCCGTGGACGCCGATACGCAGTACCGCCTGCTGGTGCGCTCCAAAGGCGATTATGCGCTGGTGCTGCGCGAGCGTGGGGAGGTGTCCCTGGTGGCGAACGAGCCAGTGGCCAACCTGAACGTAGCGGCGGGCGGTTCCAACGTGCTGCGGCTGGCGGTGAACGGCGACAAGGGCGCGCTGTTCGTGAATGGGCGGCTGGCGGCGGAATTGGACCTGTCGGCGCTGGGCCGTCCCGGCGATGTGGCGGTGGCCACGGCGTTCCTGGCCGAAAACCGCATCGCGGGCCGCGCCACACGGTACGAGGATTTCACGATCTGGATTCCGGCGCTGGGCTAGGGGGCGGGTAGTAGGAAAGGACCTCACCCCCCGGCCCCTCTCCACGCCTGCCACCCCAGCGGGGACCCCGGCAGCCATAGAGAGGGGAGCCTGGACGCCGTTTGCTGCGCCGTTTCCCCTCTCTACGCGGTACTCCGCGTGGAGAGGGGGTAGGGGGTGAGGCGACACGTTCATTGCAGCTTCTACGAAATAAGAAAACAGGGGCGCAGAGGTCGCGTCCCTGTCTTTTTTTAGACCATGTATGCCGTTATGTGTCGCGTGCGCCGTCCTCAGTCCGCCGCCGGGTCGGACGCCGCGCTGATGTGCACGGTGGCCCGCCCACGCCGGGCAAAGTAGCCTTCTGCGAACGCCTGCTGCTGTTGAAAGGCTTCCATGAGCGCACGATAGGCGCTTCCGTCGCCTTGCTGACGCAGCGCGGCGACCAGATGCGGCTCGCCGGCCACGATGTGCGCCAGAACTCGCCCCTGCACCGGGTCGTCGACGCCGGGAAATACGGCGCGCCGTTGGAGTTCGGGCGGCAGGTGGCGGAAATCGCCCAGGCGCTTCCGGCAGCCCGGCGCTCCGCAGAGGCAGTCCATCTCCCAGGGATCGCCTTCCGGGGATCCGTCGTAACTGGTGGTGATGGGCGCGTAGTCGCACACGATCTGCTCCCCCTTGCGGATGGCGCGATAGGCGACGTAAGGAATGCGCCCGTCTTCGATGCGGCCCCAATTGGCGAAACCGCTGTTTTCTTCGCAGCTGTGGTTGACGAACCAGAACGGGTGCTGGATGGTGCAGCAGAAGGCCACGCCGGGCACGATGGTCACCGAACGGTCGTGGCAGTCCCCAAAGGCATCCAGGGCGAAGAGCAGGTACGAGCGGGTTTCTTCAGCGAGGTCCAACCAGAAGATGGGTTCGCCGGGAGCGAAGTCCTTGCTTGCGAAAAGCCCCCAGCCCATAGGTCCGGACAGATGAGCGACTACTCCCTCTTCCACAAAACGGCGGCGTTCATGAGGTTCGGAATCTGTGTCTGTACTTGACATACAGCAAGATATGGCTGCCCCTCCGAGGCAGTGTGGAGCGATCCACAATCATTGAACCGGGTCAAAAAGCATTGTAAGACCAATTGCGCAAAGCAGAGATGAGCATTTGGGTGGAATCGCGGAATATGACCAAGTTCGAACCGGCTGCAACTCTTTCGAAACCGGGCGAACGGGGCCATAATGGACGGGCACGCGATGGTGATATGTGAATATAGCGAGAGAGTGAGCGCACCATGAGCCTTCTGAACGCCCTGTATGTGCTGTCCTCTGTAGTCGTGATTCCGTTCTGGCTGGCGATGTTTTTTGCACCGCGCGGGAAAACGACAGAACGCCTGCTGAACAGCATGGCGGCGTTCTTGATCCTGGGCGGCGTGTACCTGTTCGTGCTCGTCGGCGGCTTGCTGGGCACGATTGGGCAGGGCGGCGGCATGAACTTCAGCTCGGTCGAGGCGCTGGCGCAAAGCCTTTCCACGCCCGCCTTCGTCCTCGTGCTCTGGATTCATGTCCTGGTGGGCGATCTGGCCGCCGGGTACTGGATTTACCACGACGGGCTGCGCAACGGCATCGGCCTGACGGCGCTGCGCGGCGTGCTCGTGCTGACGCTGCTCCTGGGGCCGGTCGGGGTGCTCAGCTATGGCGTCTGGCGGCTCTCGCGCAGCCCGGCTCGGCGCGCGGCGGCGGCTGAGGTCACGGCGGGCGCGCGTGGCCAGTGAGCGCCGGGTAGAGGCGGTATCCGACCATGTCGCCCTCTGAGCTGGCCGCCTCGCGCGGCGAACCGAGTTATGTCTGGCGCAGCGGACAGGAACGGCGGCTGCGTTTGATGATGGCGCAGGCCACCCTGACCGGCGCGCGTGTGCTGGAAGACGGCTGCGGCACGGGCACGTATGCGGCCCACATCGCCCAGCGCTTTGATGCCTTCGTCGTGGCGCTGGACATCGAAGCGGAGCGCGTCGCGGTGGCCAGCGAGCGCCTGCCGCGCGCCCTGGTCGCCGCCGCCGAGCGCCTGCCGCACCCGGCAAACGCCTTTGACGTGGTTTTCTCCAACGAGGTGATCGAGCACGTGACGGATGATCGCGCCGCGCTGGCCGAGATGGCGCGCGTGGTCCGGCCCGGCGGGCGTATCCTGATCTTCTGCCCGAACCGCTGGTATCCGTTCGAGACGCACGGGCACTACTGGCGCGGGCAGTACCACTTTGGGAACACGCCGCTGATCAATTACCTGCCCGACGCGCTGCGAAACCGGCTCGCGCCGCACGTGCGGGCCTACACGGCGCGCGGCTTGCGGCGGCTGGTCGACGGCTTGCCGGTGCGCGTCGTCTCGCACACGCGGATTTTCGGCGGCTACGACAACATCGTACGCCGCGCGCCGCGCCTGGGGCGTCTGCTGCGGCTGGTGCTCTACGCGCTGGAATCCACGCCGCTGCGCGTTTTCGGCCTGTCGCATTTTCTGGTGCTGGAGAAGAGGGGCGATTTTCCTACCTGACTCCGGACAACGCAGGCGTTGTCCCTACGAATCTCGCGTAGGGACGAGGCCTGCCTCGTCCGCCGTTTCACAGAATGCGGAGCGCGGCGGACAACGCAGGCGTTGTCCCTACGAATCCCGTGTAGGGACGAGGCCTGCCTCGTCCGCCGTTTCACAGAACGCGGAGCGCGGGTGAAGAGGATTTCCACATTGTCCCCCGACCGAAACGTCTGTACGCCCCGCCCGATTCCCTGTAGAATCAGTGCTGTCGTCTTTGCGCGGAAGCGCCAAACACCCGCTGGGCGTCCTGTGGCGCGGGCGGTGTTTTGGGCTGTATGGCACAGCAACGTGCATTTCCACACGTGCCCCGGCGAGGGCACTGAGAAGGATGTGGCTTTATGGGACCAGCAAGCCAGCGCGGGAAGTACGTCTGGCTCGGTTTGCTTGGCGTGGTGGTGTTGATCGTGTCGCTGGCCAGCGTGGCAGGCGCGGCGTCCATCCCGCCCGCCGTGGCGCTGGGCATCGTGGCAGCGTATCTGGCCGTCGTGCTGCTCTCCACCGTCAAAATCGACCTGAGCGCCCTGACACAGCAGGCCAAGCCGGGCCGCGTCTCGGCCTCGATGACGGCGGCGGCGCGAAAGGCATGGCAACGGGCGCGCAACCGGCCCGAATACGGCATGGGGCCGACCGATACGCTGGTGGATATCGGCTTCCTGATCAACGACAAGATTCGGGACGGCAGCTGGGACCGGCGCATCGCGAATGCGGCCAGCTTTGACGACGGCTACATTCAGCCCTATCTCAAGCTGCACGTTTCGTCCGAATATACCGACCGGAACGTGATGATCGACTTCGAGATCTACGACCGGCTGGGGCGGCTGCAATTCAGCCACCGCATTGAGGAATTTCTGCGCGAAGGCGAAAACCTGATCCTGTGCGACCGGCAGCTTGCGCTGCGGGACAACGAGACGCTGGGCCGGGCGGGCACGTGGGATGTGCGGGTCAAGATCGACGGCGCGCTGGCGGCCATCCACGAGTTCAATATGGCCGCCTCGGACGACGAGCGGCGCGAGCAGGTCCGCGAGGCCGAGGCGGAGATTCGCACGGCGCGCATCGCCGACGAGGAAGAAGACGAAGCCGTGCCGGTCAGCCTGGAAGATTTGCTGCGCGAACAGGCGCGGCGCACCACATCCAGGCGCTGACGATGAAACCGGCCACGCCGCGCGAGCGGGACGCTTCAGAGCCGGGCGATCCGGGCCGCCCCACCGCTGAGGATCGGGCATGGCGCGTCGCGCGGCTGGCGCTGGCGGCGTCGCTGCCGCTCATGGCAGCCGTCCTGGTCTTCATGCTGGCGCGCGGCGAGGCCATCCCGGCAGAAATGTGGTTCGTGGCGGTCATCTGGGCCGGCTGGGTGATCTTCACCCTGCGCGGCACACGGCGCGGCAAGCGCCCCTGAGCGCCCGAACGAATGAAGGTCAGAGAGAATAGGATAGGACAATGCACGGCGGCAACAGACGGGGACGGGACAACGGCAACCCGTGGGTGTGGATCATCATCGGGTTCTTCCTGCTGAACGCATTTGGCGGGTTCAATGGCATGATGGGCCTGATGGCGCTGGGCATGATTGTCTTGGGCGCGCTGTGGCTGTTCAACCGGGCAGGCTTCCAGCAGAACCCGCCGGTGGAGCGGGGGCGTGAGCGCTGGCCGGGCGAGTACGAGTCGCGCCGCGAGACGGCGTCTGCGCCCAGCAATGCCCGCCGCGTCGAAACCGTGGGCCGCTCCGAGACGCGCTCGCCGCGCGCCGTGGCCGACCGGGCGGTGATGCGCGCCGGAAACACGCTCGACACCTGGATGCTGGACCTGGACGATGTCGGCGTGGTGGCCTATCACGGCGACACGTCGCCCGACATCGCCCGGCTGGACCCTATCGCGCCGGACGCCACGCACCTGCGCCCGTTCATCGTCATCGACCTGCCCTACGAGAAGGGGCGGGGCACGATCCGCTTCGAGTTGTTCGACGAGACGGGCGAAAAGCGCTTCGAAGCCAGCAACCTGTACCAGTTGACGCGCGGGCGCAACTTCATCACGACCAAGACATGGCTGCCGCTCGAACAAGACCGGGCCGGCGGGCGCTGGAGCCTGCGCGTGAGCATTGGCGACAAGCCACTCGCGGTGCACGAGTTCCAGATGCGCGAGGGCTACACGGGCGAGATGCGCAGCGTGATCCGCGAGGACGGCGAGATCGACCCGTGGCTCATCGACCGGCTGTCCGAGGAAGAAGATGCGCGCACCGGCATGTCGCTGGATGATCTGCTCGCCGATCAGCCCGGAGTGGGCGAGGTCGAAGCCAGCAACCGGCTAATGTGACCGGGAAGCATCTCGCCGCCCATGCATTTCCCACCGCCTGCCCGTGAGTGCTCGCCATGAGACGCCCGTCGATCTGGCTGCGCGCTGCGCTGGCCGTCGTCTTCATGATGCTGACGGCGTTCATGTCGTATGTGCTCAACGAAAACGCGCTGCTCGGCGTTCTCGTGGTGGTCGTGATCGTCGGGCTGTACATCGTCGGCATGACGGCGCTGGACCGGATCAGCAGAGCGCAGCGCACCCGCAAGCAGCCCGTGCCTTTGCCGCAATACGTGGCCAACGAGGCGATGCGCCGCGCGAAGTACAGCGCCGAGCGTGGCCGCCCGGACCTGCGCGACATCGGCATCCTGGCGTACCGCGACGACGGCGATCCGGAAGTGTACCGGCGGCAGGCGGTGCGCGGCAGCGCGCGCCAGTTGCGCCCGTATGTGGTGCTGCACTGGGCCGGGCTGTTGCCGGGCGAGGCCGAGGTGCATTTTGCCCTTGAAGATGGCGCGGGCCGGCCCTGCTTCGAGGTGAAACTGGCCGCCCGGCTGGCGCGCGGCCCGAATTTCGTCACGCCGGCCACGTGGCTGCCCATTCACGGCGACGGGAGCGACCGCGTGGCGCGCGGCGGGCGCTGGAAACTGACGGTGAACCTGGACGGCGCGGCGCTGGCCGTGCACCCGTTCCAGGTGAAAGCGCCGGTGCGCAGCGAGCTGACGGGCGCGATCACGGATGACGGCGAGATCGAGCCGGACCGGACGCCCGAATGGGCCGACGAGCCGCTCTCGCTCAAGGAGTTGCTGGCCGGTAACCTGGCCGGGGCCGGGAAGAGCACAAAGGAGTGACGCGCGGGAAGCGTGTGATGCCCCTCACCCCGCAATCCCTGTCCGCAGGGGGTGAAAAACGGGAAACTCCCTGGCTTCCTCACCCCTCTCCATGAGGGAGAGGGGCCAGGGGTGAGGGTTTGCAGACACACCCTAACTCTCCACGTTGGAGAGGGGCCAGGGGTGAGGGTTCTCGCCGCATCCTTTTTCTCGCGGAACACGTATTAGGACAGTGGATAGGCGTCGCCACACGCCTGACGGTGGGCCACAACGCCCGCTGCCTGTACCTGCCGGTGGCGCTGTACCCAGGAGAGGGTGGATCGTATGACTGCATGGTGGGGAAGCCGGCAAAATGTCTCCCAACGGCTGCGGCTGGAAGTGGAAGCCATGCGCGCGGCGTTTGAAGATACGTTCCGGTTGGTCGTCAAAGCCCCGGCCATCTACTGGATCGGGACCGTCGAGGTGAACCTGGCAAACATCCCGCAGCGCGAGCACACGCTGAAAATCCTGTATCCGAGCGATTACCCGCGCCGCCCGCCGGAAGCCTACCTCGTGAAGCCGGAGATTTACAGCGAGAAGCACCAGTTCGAAGACGGCCAGCTGTGCCTGTTCAACCCGAAGGACGGCACATCCTACGGCTGGAATCCGTCGCGCTCCACGGCGGTGACGGTCGCCGCGTGGGCCATCCAGTGGTTGTACGCCTATTACACGTGGCGCGCCACCGGGCATTGGCCGGGCCTTGAAGAACGGGTCCGCTAGGCGGAAGGGAAAGGATAACCAGGATGCGTAACCTGTTTGTCCGGCCCGGCGGGCGGGCGCGCTCCAAGCTCCCGCGCGTGACTATCGCCCAGCGGGTCATCGACAAGATCGTCGCCAACGCGCTCAATTACCCGACGGAAACGGGCGAATCGCTCGTCGGGCTGGCCGTGCCCACGCCCAACGGCGGCGAGCCGGATTTGTACGTCCTGGAGACGATCCCGCCCGACGAAACCGCCATCCGCCTGAGCGCCTATTTTGAGCAGGGCGACGACTTGCAGGGCGATATCTTCAACTGGTATCACGACAACTGGGAATTGATCCGCAGGGGCAAACACGGGCTGTTCGGCCTGGGCGGCGGCGCGATGTACGACGCGCCGCTCACACACCTGGGCGACTGGCACAAGCACCCCGGCACATACTACGAGCCGTCTATGGGCGACCTGGACACCGCGCGCGAGGCGATCTCCGATCCGAACGACGCCACGCCGCAACTGCTGGTCATGCTGGCCACGGTGTGGGACAACGGCGCTGTGGACGCAATCAGCGCGCTGCGCAACGAAGAGTCCGAGCCTGCCGAGCCTGCCGAAACAACCGCCGCTGCTCAGGGTAACGACGCCGCGCTGGAGAACGCTCCGGAAGGCGCGCCGCCGAAGGGCATCGCTCCGGCGGACGCAGAATTGGACGATCTGGCGGATGTGGCCGGGCTGGCCGAGGCGATGGACGACTTGAAAGACGCCGAGCCGGTGGACGACGTGCAGCCCATCCGCATTCCGGTGGATGCCCACACGGTGATCCGCATCGACTGCTGGTACATCAGCCGCCGCCTGCGCCGCTTTCGCCACCTGACGCCGCAGGTCGTGCCCGATTCGGAGCTGCCGGCGCTGCCCGTCGTGGGCTGGCATCTCCGCATGCCGGACCGGCTGCGCGCCGAAGTGGACGCCTTGACGCGCGCCGGTTACGCCATCAGCCTCGAAGAACTGGACGCCGACCACAAAGCGCCGCTCGAATGCTGCCTGTCGCTGGCCCGCCTCGAAAGCCATTACATCCTGATCGCCGTCACGGCGGCGGACTACCCACAGCAGCGGCCCACCCTGCGCCGTGCGCCGATGAGCGCCATGAAGGACCTGGGCGATGACGAACACTTCTGGGATCGCCTGTGGAGAGTGTCCGAGCCTGTGCCGGAGTCGCTGTACCCTGCCTGGGCCTGGACTCCGGAGCGCCAGATCATCGATCTCGCCCGCGAGATCGAGCCTCGTTTAACAGAAGGAAAGTAACCATGACCGTTCCGAACGTGGAGAACGAAGGCCAGCCGGACGCGACGAATGCCTGGGACCGGGTCGAGCGCCTGTTGGGCGAAGATGCCCTGGCGCAGCTGGCCAAGAAATCGGTGGCCATCGTCGGCCTGGGATCGGGCGGCGGATTCGTCGCCCTGTCGCTGGCGATGAGCGGTGTGGGCCGTTTTGTCCTGATCGACGATGACGACGTGGCGCTGACGAACGTGGTGCGGCATGTGGCCGACCTGCGCGATGTGGGCCGCCCGAAGGTCGAGGCCGTCGCCGACCTGATCAAACACCGCAACCCATCGGCGCAGGTGGAAACCATCGTCGGGCGCATCGAGGATCACACCGCCGAGTTGAAGGGCGTCGATCTCGTCGTCGTCGGCGTCGATGGTGAGCTGGTCAAGTACACCATCAACGAGGTGTGCCGGGCCGAGGGCTTACATGCTATTTATGCGGGCGTCTATGAGCGGGGCGAGGGCGGTGACGTGGTGCTGATCCACCCCGATCACGGCCCGTGTTATGCTTGCTGGGCGCGCCAGCTTCGTGAAGACGTGGCCGCTCAATCGGCCAAAGAGACCACCGATCCTGGCGAAGCTGACCTGGACTATGGCATGATCGGTCCGGACGGCACTATCGCCGCCGAGCCGGGCTTGTGGCTGCACGTGGTGCGTGTGGCGAGCGCGCAGGCCGATATGGCGCTCAACGAGCTTCTGGAAGGACAGCCCATTTACCGGGAGCTTCCCGCCAATACGGTCATTCTGGCCAACGTGGCGATGGAAATCCTGGAAGGCATCACGACGCCGCCCTATAGCGCCCAGTGGGTCAACGTCGAGCGCGACCCGGAGTGCATGGTCTGCGGCGACGAGGCCAGCCGCGAGATGTCCCTGGATACGCTGGCCGGGGACCTGATGACCGAGGTGGAAGATGAGGACAGCGGAAAGCGAACGAACGGAGAGACTGAATCATGACCGATGAATCCAAACTGCCGCCTGCATCCCAGCCGCCGGACGCCAATGCGACCACTCCGCCCGGCGATGAGGATGTCGACATGGCCGGACCGGATGCCGGTGCGCCCAGCGCCCCACCGCCGCAGGCTTCTGCGCCGCCGCCCGCATCGTCTCCCATGCCGCCCGGCGATGAGGAAGTCATCGGGGAGCGCATCACCCGGCTGAGCGGCGAGGCCGCGCCGGACCTTTCGCCCGAAGAATTTGCCCGGTTACAGCGCAGCGGCGGCGCGATCAACATCGATCCACGTGGGCGTATCCGCGTGGGCCGCCGCGACGAGTCCGATCCGGGTGTATCGTTGCGTAAGCGCCGCGCGTGGTATGGATGACACGTTTCTCACCCTGGAAGTGGTCCAGCGCGCGCTGAGTCTGCCGGATTTCGAGCCGCAAAGCGCCCAGGAGCGCATGGCCCCGCGCCCACGCGCCACCACACGGCCCGCCTTGCCCGGCGCGGCCAAGCTGGCGGGCGTGCTGGTGCTGCTCTTTCCCGGCCCGGATGGCGACCTGCGCTTTCCCCTGATCCGGCGCAACGAGTACCCCGGCGTGCACAGCGGCCAGATCGCGCTGCCGGGCGGGCGCTGCGAGCCGGGCGAGACGTTCGAGCAGACGGCGCTGCGCGAGGCGCAGGAAGAAGTCGGCATCACGTCCGAGCGGGTGCGCATTCTCGGCCCGTTACACCCGCTCTACGTGCCGCCCAGCGACTTCGAGATACACCCGTTCGTCGGCTGTGTCCCGGATCGGCCCGTCTGGCGTCCCGATCCGCACGAGGTGGCCGAAGTGATCGAGATGCCGCTGGCCAGCATCATCGACGACCGGATCAAGGGCCGTACCACGCTGGTGCGCGGCGGCCAGACGCTTGAGATCGGCTTTTACAGCCTCGGCCCGCATCAGGTGTGGGGCGCGACGGCGGCGATCCTGTCCGAGTTGGAAGCGCGGCTGCTCGTCGCGCTGCGGCTGGCGAACAGCGGGCTGCCGTCCGCGCCGTAAACCCTCACCCCCGGTCCCTTCTCCCTCAAGGCGAGGGCTGGGCATACAGACGGCTCGTGCTTTTCTCCCTCTCTCCATGAGGGAGAGAGGGGCGGGGGAGTGAGGGCAATGGTAGTCCTTCGTAAAGCACGAATAAGGAGTTTTTCGTCATGCCCCAACTGCTCAGCCGTGCGGAAGTCGCGCCGGAGCACACGTGGAACGCGCCGAGCGTGTTCGCCAGCCTTGACGAGTGGTCGCACGCGCTCGACGAGACAACGGCGGCGCTGCCCGCGTTCAAGCAGACGTACGAAGGCCACCTGGGCAGCAGCCCGGCGACGCTGGCCGAGTACCTGACCGCGTACCAGGACCTCATCGCGCGCGTGTATCGCATCTATGTGTACGCCAGCATGACCTACGCCTGCGATACCAGCGACCAGCAGGCCGGGGCAATGCGGGCCAAAGCGCTGGCGCTGTTCGGGCAGGCCCGCGCGGCGACTGCCTTCGCCCAGCCGGAGATGATCGCCATCGGGCGCGACACGGCGATGGCCTGGATCGACGCCAACCCGGCGCTGGCCACCTACCGCCACCTGTTCGAGGACCTGTTCCGCCAGCAAGAGCACGTCCGCTCTGCCGAAGTGGAAGAGGTGCTCGGCCAGATGATCGAGCCGTTCGCCTCGGCAGACACCACGAACGACATCCTGACCAACGCCGAACTGACCTTTCAGCCGGTGAAAAATGCGGCGGGCGAATCGCTGCCCGTGGCGCAGGGCACGATTGACACGCTGCTCAACAGCCCGGAACGCGACGTCCGCCGCGCCGCCTGGGAAAGTTACTGCGACGGCTATCTGGCCTTCAAAAACACCCAGGCGAACATGCTGCTGACCAGCGTCAAACAAGGGCTGGCGATGGCCCGCGTGCGCCGCTACGACTCGACGCTGCAAATGGCGCTCTTCCCGCACAACCTGCCGGAGCAAGTCTTCCACACGCTGATCGACACCTTCCGCAAGCACCTGCCGACCTGGCATCGCTACTGGCGTGTGCTGCGGCGGGCGCTCAAGGTCGAGACGCTGCACCACTGGGACATCTGGGCGCCCATCACGCAGAACCAGCCGACCATCCCGTACTCCGAAGCGGTCGCGATCATCGCGGCGGGCATGGCCCCACTCGGCCCGCAATATGTGGACGTGCTGCGCAATGGCTGCACGATGGATCGCTGGGTGGACGTGTACCCGAACCGGGGCAAGCAGCAAGGCGCGTTTTCGGCAGGCAGCTACGATACGTTCCCGTTCATCATGATGAACTACGACGACCACCTGTCGAGCGTCAGCACGCTGGCGCACGAGCTTGGCCACTCGATGCACTCGTACTTCTCGAACACGACGCAGCCGCTCGTGTACGCGGACTATTCGTCGTTCGTGGCTGAGGTGGCGTCAAACTTCAACCAGGCGATGGTGCGCGCCTACACGCTGGGCGCGCGGGCCGAGCCGGACTTCCAGATCGCGCAGATTCAAGAGGCGATGGACAACTTCCACCGCTATTTCTTTATCATGCCCACGCTGGCGCGCTTCGAGTTCGAGGTGCACAACCGCGTCGCGGAAGGCAACTCGCCCACCGCCGACGAGATGAACGCCCTGATGGCCGATCTGTTCAGCGAGGGTTACGGCGGCGAGCTTGTCGTGGACCGCGAGCGCGAGGGCATCACCTGGGCACAGTTCCCGCACCTGTACGCGCACTTTTACCCGTTCCAGTACGCGACGGGCATCTCGGCGGCGCATGCGCTGGCCGACCGGGTGCTCTCCGGCGAGCCGGGCGCAGTAGAGGATTATCTCGGCTTCCTGAAATCGGGCAGCTCGGCCTATCCGCTCGACGTGCTGAAGCGCGCCGGCGCGGACCTGACCACGCCGGAGCCGGTCGAGCGGGCCTTCAAGGTGCTGGCCGGGCTGGTGGACCGTCTCGAGACGCTGGTGGGGTAGGGGCGCGTCGTGACGCGCCCGCTGGCCAATGCGGCGGTGGGATTGTGGGCGGTTCGCGAACCGCCCCTACAACGGATGTCCCGCGCGTTGCCTCGTTGCGCCGTCGCGGGTGGGATCGTGGGCGGTTAGCGAACCGCCCCTACAAAGGCTGTCCCGCGCGTGGCCTCGTTGCGTCGTAGCGGGTGGGATTCTGGGCGGTTCGCGAACCGCCCCTAATTGGACACGTGGTGGGGCAGGGGAGGAG
>JADZBY010000774.1 GCA_020851855.1 Anaerolineae bacterium | reverse complement strand
TCGAACGGCGGCTTTGTCAACGTGGCGCTTCAAGGCCTGTCGCAGCGCTTTTTCCTGTTCGACTGGCTGCACCGTGGCTTCATCTACGGCGTCGAGACGTTCAACGGCTTCTTCGCCGCGCTCTCCCAGGGCGACCCGATCGGGCCGCTCAAGTACGTCTTCCCGGCGGCGCTGGCCGTGCTGGCGCTGCTCGGCCTGCTGGGCGACTGGTCGAACGGGAAACGGACGCGGGCCGAACGCGCCGCCGAGCTTCTGATCCTGGTGGTGATCGGCGCGGCGGGCGGGCGCGGGCTGGTCGAAGAGCCGATCAACCCGAACTGGACGCTGATCCTGGGAATCGCCTTCACGCTCGGCGTGTGGATCAATAGGCGGGCCGGCAAAAAAGCGCTGGCGCGCGTGTGGCAGGCCGCCGGGTTGATCCTGCTCGGCGCGGGGCTGGTCCTGAGCCTGATCAGCGCCGGGCCGGACAGCGCCGCCACGCTCGGATACGCGGCGGCGTGCGCGCTGGCGGCGGCCCCGCTGGTCATATCGCTGTTCGGGGCGTGGGATGCGCGCAAGGCGCGGCTGGTTCTGGCGCTGGCTGTTGCGCTGGGCGTGATCCTGTTTGTGCGTTTCATCCCCGGCCAGCTTGACGGCGGACGGGCGGGCCTCGTGCCGCGCTACCTGACCCTGCAGACGGCCCTCGACGACCCGACCAGCCAGGACTACCTGAAGGCGACGTATCCCGAAGAAACCATGTCCTCGCTGTGGGTGTACGGCGGCGCGGCGGCAGTCCTGATCGCCATCGTGGCCCTGGCCGGGCGCGCCCCGCGTGCACAGCGCTGGCTCGTGGTCGCGGCGCTGGCCGTTTTCGGGCTGTTTGGGCTGGGCGCGCTCTTCGACACGGTGCGCTATTTCCAGGCGTTCCAGGCCATCGCCGCACAGACGGGCGGGCCGGTCTACCACTTCACGCAATTCCGTAACTCGCTCGGCAATTTCCCGGATTCGTCGCGTGTGGCGCTGTGGATGACCAGCGAACTGTGGGCGAAACCGTCGCTGATCCTGATCTCGGTGTGGAGTTCGGGCGCGGGCATGTTGATTTTCCTGGCCGCGTTGCAGGGCGTGCCGCGCGTCCTGTATGAATCGGCGGAAGTGGACGGCGCGAACCGGCTCCAGCGCTTCTGGAAGATCACCTTCCCGCTCATCACGCCCGCCCTATTTTACAATGTGGTCATCGGCGTCATCGCCGCGCTGCAAACCTTCGAGTCGATCTACATCCTTCAGACGCCCCAGAACCAGGATACGCTCATGTCGGCGGCCTATTTCCTGTTCGTGCGCACCTTCCGGCAGCTTGAGATCGGGCAGGGCGCGGCGGCGTCCTGGATCCTCGTCATCCTGATCGTGATCCTGACCACGCTGCAATTCCGCTATAGCAACTGGGTGAATTACGAGGTGCAGCAATGACCAGCGCGGCCAGCGCCCAGACTCCCACCCAACCTGTGTCCGTCCGGCGTGCGCTGCCGCCCTGGCTGCACAGCCTGCGCGGCCCGCTGCGCCTGGTCGTGCTCTACGCCATCCTGTTCTCGCTATCGCTGTTCTTCCTCTTCCCGCTGGTGTGGATGGTCGGCACGTCGCTGAAGACCATCGAGGAAGTCGGGCAGCCGCAGTTGAGCCTGCTGCCGGCCCTGCCGCAGTGGGAGAACTACGTGCGGCTGTTCAACGACCCGGCCTTCATCCGCAGCTACCTGAACTCGCTGTTCGTAACGCCGATGGTGCTGATCGGCACGGTCACGTCGATCACGCTGGTGGCTTTCGCCTTCAGCCGCCTGCAATGGCGTGGGCGCGGGATTGTCTTCGTGCTGATGATGGGCACGCTCATGCTGCCCTATCAGGCCACGCTCATCCCGCAGTACGTGCTCTTTTACAACCTGAACTGGATTCGCACCTTCAACCCCATCACGCTGCCCGGCTTTTTTGCGGGCGGCGCGGCGCTCATCTTCCTGCTGCGCCAGTTCATGCTGGGCATCCCGCGCGAACTGGACGAGGCAGCCATGATCGACGGAGCCAGCCCGCTGCGCATCTGGTGGGACGTAATCCTGCCGCTGTCGCGCCCGGCCATCGCCACGGTGTCGGTGATGCTGGCGGTGGGCAACTGGAACAGCCTCGTCACGCCGCTGATCTACTTGCAGCGCGCCGAGTTGTTCACGCTGCCCATTTACGTGGCGCAAAGGCTGAACCTGCAGGAATCCCCGATCCCGTGGCACGACATCATGGCCGCCAGCGTCGCCTTCGTCACGCCGGTGCTGATCACGTTCATGCTCACGCAGCGCTATTTCGTCGAAGGCATCACCTTCACCGGCTCGAAGGAAGGCTGAGGGCCATGCCGGAGCGTTCGGAGCGGCGCGCGCACCAGATGATGCATAGCTTCGTCGGGAAAGAAGCGCCGGATTGGGCGCTGGACGGCGTGCGCAGTGGGCGCATTCCCGGCTTTTGCCTGTTCCGCCACAACAACGTCGACTCCCCGGCGCAGCTTCGGGAGATGAACCTGTCGCTGTGGCGCGCGGCGCTGGACGGCGGGCTGCCGCCGCCCCTGATCGGCATCGATCAGGAAGGCGGGCAGCTCGTCGCGGTGACGGGCGGCGCGACGGAGTTGCCCGGCAACATGGCGCTGGCCGCCACGCGCGATCCGGCGCTGGCCGAGGCGGCGGGGCGTATCCTGGGCCGCGAGCTTCTGGCGATGGGCGTCAACCTGAACTTCGCGCCGTCGCTGGATGTGAACATCAACCCGGCCAACCCGGTCATCGGCGTGCGCTCGTTCGGCGATGACCCGGCGCTTGTGGCCGAGATGGGCGTGGCGCTCCTGTGTGGGATGCAGGCCGAGGGCGTGATCGCCGCCGCCAAGCACTTCCCCGGCCACGGCGACACCGCCGCCGACTCGCACTACGCCGCGCCCAGCCTGCCACACTCCCGCGAGCGCATCGAGCAGGTGGAACTGGCCCCCTTCCGCGCCGCGATCCGGGCGGGCGTGGGTGCGCTGCTCACCGCGCACGTGCGCCTGGATGCGCTCGACGCGGCCCGCCCGGCGACGCTCTCGCCCGCCGTGCTGGGTGGACTGCTGCGCGGCGAGATGGGCTTTTCCGGGCTGATCATCACCGACGCGATGGACATGCACGCCGTGGCGCAGTTCGGCGCGCTGCAAAGCGTGAGCGGCGCGATGGACGCGGGCGCAGACCTGATCCTGCTCGGCCACCTGCCCGACCAGATGGCGCTCAGCCGGGCCACGCATGCCCGCATCCACGCCGCCGCATTGGCCCGTATCCGCGCCGCACGGGAACGCCTGCCGCGCCACATGCCGCCGCTGAGCGTGGTGGGCTGCGACGCGCACCGCCGCATCGAGCGGGCCATCGCCGAGCGCTCGATCACGCGCGTCAAGGGCGACCCGCTGCTGCGGCCCGGCCCGGATGACGTGATCGCCGTCGTCACGCCGGAGCCGCGCGACCTGACGCCCGCCGACACGTCGTCCAGCGTGCAGATCGCGCTTGCCGACGCCATCCGCGCCCGCCACCCGCACGTGCACGCGCTCCAGCTTTGCCACGACGCCGGCGACGCGGACATCGCCGCGCTGCGTGATGCCTGTCGTGGCGCATCAATCGTCGTCGTGGGCGCTATCGACGCCGCGCGCGACCCGGCGCAGCGGGCTTTCGTAGACGCAATCCGGCAGGACGGCGCACGCATGGTTATAATCTCCATGCGCACGCCGTATGATCTGGCGGCGCTGCCTTTTGTCGAGACGTATCTGTGCACGTACAGCATCCGGGCGGCGAGCATGTGGGCGGTCGCGCGGGTGCTCTTTGGCGACATTGACGCCGCCGGAAAGCTCCCATGCCGCATCCCCGGAATTGCCCTCGACGCCTGACACTGACTCTGGCCACGACCGGGCACGTTGCCCCGGCGGCGGAGTGACGCCTATCATGGGCGCAAAAAAGGCGACGCACGAGCAGCTCAAGCGCCACAACCGCCAACTTCTGCTGCGCACCATCTTCTGGGACGGCGTGAACAACCGCGCCGCGCTGGCCCAGGCCACCGGGCTGGCCAAGCCGACCGTCTCTGACCTGATCGCGGACCTGATCGCGGACGGGCTGCTGATCGAGGGCGGGCACGGCGAATCGACGGACAGCGGCGGCAAACGCCCGCGCCTGCTCGAATTTGTGCCCGGCGCACGGCAGGTCATCGGCCTGTCGCTGAACGGCCACCAGGCGCTGGGCGTGCTCTCCAACCTGGACGGCCAGATCATCGCGGAGCACGTCACCGATACGACGGGAATCGCCGGCGAGGCGCTCGCGCCGGTGATGATCGAGGCCATCAACGGCCTGATCGCGCAGCTGGACGCGCCGTTGTTGTGCCTGGGCGTGGGCGTGCCGGGCCTGGTGGACCAGGAAGGCGGCCTGGTGCGCAGCGCGCCGCAGCTCGGCTGGCGCAATTACCCAGTCGCGGCGCTGCTCCGACAGCATTTTGAAGTGACCACGTACCTGGGAAACAATACGGAGCTTGCCGCCGCCGCCCGGCTGGCCTTCAAGGTCGAGTCGGACGAGGGGCAGCTCGTCACCGTGCTGATCGGGGATGGCGTGGAAGTCGGCATTGCGGGCGCGGTGTATCACAGCGGCGGCGACCTGGGCTGTTTGCGCATCGGCGGCAACGAGCGGCTCGACCATTTGCTCGGCTGGCCCGCCATCGTGCGGCGAATGCGGGCGCTGGCGCACGACTTCGCGCCCAGCAGCCTGAATCCCGACGCGGCCAGTTACCTGCGCATCCGCCACGCCGCCGACAATGGCGATTCGGCGGCGCTGGTGCTGGTGGACGAATTGGCCGATTACCTGTCCTACGTCGTGGGCTGGATCATCGCCCTGCTGCGCCCCGATCACATCGTCTTCGTCGGGCCGATTGCCGACCTGGGCGAGCGGCTGATCGCGTCCATCGAAGCCAAAGCGGAGCATCTCTTGCAGCCGGACCTGATCGCGGCAGTCAAGCTCTCCGCCACCGGCAACGCCGAGCGGCTGAGCGCACAGGGCGCGGTGGCGCTGGCCCTGCGTGAGGAGTTGGGCACACTATGAGCGCCAGGAGCACGCAGCAGGCGGTGGGCATCATCACCAACGACGAGCACGCCGTCTTTCAGCAACACATCATTCTCGGCGCGCGCGACGTGGCCCAGGCCCACGGGCTGGACGTGCTGGTCGACTCGATTGCCGAAGAGCCGACCGCCCCGCCGCGCCCCTTATCGCTCGACGCGGGCAAGATCGCCGGGTATCTGGTCATCGCCGCCGTCCTGGGCGAGAAGGAACTCGCCGCGCTGGTCGCCAGCGGCAAGCCGGTGACGCTGGTCAGCCATCACGTCGCCGGTTTGCCCATTCCGGCGGTCATCTCCAACAACGCCCAGGGCATGACGCGGCTGGTGCGCCACCTGATCGCGGAGCGTGGGCGGCGGCAGTTCGTGTACGTGCGCGGCCAGCCCAACCAGCGGGACAGCATCGAGCGAGAACGGGCCTTTGAGGACGAGCTGATGCGCTGGAATCTGCCCGACGCGCACCGCCTGCGCGGCGATTTTGACCCACACATCGCCAGCG
>JADZBY010000773.1 GCA_020851855.1 Anaerolineae bacterium | reverse complement strand
GACGCCGGAGCACGTGCGCATCCGCAAGGGCGCGCCGCACCTGAAGTCGAAGCCGGGCTACCTGGAGTTTCTTGAAGAGCTAGGCAAACACCCGGAGCGCCATCACGTGCTCGCGCCCGGCGCGCCGTATGACCCCGAAGCCGTGTTCGGGATCGATTACCTGAGCAACGCGGACGGCTGGGCGCACAGCCTGCAAGTGCACCCGGACGGCAGCGCCGACTATATCCGCCACCGGCCCGATCAGCTCCCCAAGGCGGTGCGCTGGGTGTCGCGCACGCCGGATCAGGACGCGCTCGGCATCATCTTGCCCGCCACCGCCGAAGCGGAAGGCTACACGGCGGAAAAGGCGAAGGGCAATATCAAGGTTCTGCCGCCCAAAGGCAAGTTTGTGGCAGACATCGTGGCGGGCGCCGTCGACGCCGCCGAAGCCAGCCGGATCGAAGCGGCCATCAACCGCATCGTTGCGGGGTGAGAGGTCACACATTATCGGGGCGCACGGCCCGTCCGGACCAAACGCCGCAGGACGCGCATAGACACTTTTTTGCCCGGAGGATGCCATGAAGAAGAGAGTATTCGCCTTTGTACTGCTGGCGGCGCTTGTCTTCGCCGCCACATCGTTCACCAGCGCCCAGGACGTGACGCCGCTCACCGTGGCGGGCGACGGCGGCAACAACCAGATCGCCTGGTTCTGGTTCGAGCAAGAGATGGAGGCTGAGTTTGGCGTCGATCTGCAGATCCTCGGCTTCTCTTTCGAGGACCTGTATACCAAGCTCAAGACTGAGTTTGTGGCCGATTCGGGCGCGTTTGACATCGTGGTCTTCTACCCGAAGTACCTGGGCGACTTCGTGGCCAACGGGGACATCATCTCACTCTCGCCCTTCTTCGCCACGTCCGATCCCGGCCTGAATGACATCGTGCCCGCCTTCCGCGACCTGTACGGCAAGTTCGGCAGTGATTATTATGCGCTGCCCTACGACGGCGACGTGCTGGCCCTGTTCTACCGGACCGACCTGTTTGAGAATGCCGACGAGCAGGCTGCCTTCCAGGCCGAGTTCGGCTATCCGCTGGCCGTGCCGGAGACGTGGCAGCAGTACATGGATGTGGCCAGGTTCTTCACCCGCGATGCCGGCGAGACTCTGGCCGGGCAGACGCTGGCCGAGCCGTTCTATGGCACGGCGACCTATGGCCAGCGCGACTTCCAGTATGCCTGGTATCTGAACTACGCGGCCAGCATGGGCTTCCAGTACTTCGACGCCGATATGAACCCGCTGGTGAACTCGCCTGAAGCGGTGGCCGCGCTGGAGATGTACAAGCAGGAATTCCAGTACGCGCCGCCAGAGACAATCACCTTTGGCTTCGACCAGCTTCAGGCCGCCTTCCTGAACGGGCAAGTCGCCATGGAGATTCAGTGGACCGATCCGGGCCGCGTTGGGCAAAACCCGGCCATCTCGCAGATCGCGGGCAAGATCGGGACCGCGCTCGTGCCCGGCACGGAAGTGAATGGCGTCGTGGTCCACAAGCCGTGCATGGCCGCCGGGCGCGTGATCGGGGTCACGCGCTGGGCAGATGACCCGGCAAAGGCCTACCAGGTCGCACGCTTCATGGCGGGCGAGGCCAGTCTGGCGTATGTGTCCAGCCCGCAGTCCGGACAGGACCCATTCCGCCTGTCGCACTATGAAGCGCCGGGTGCGTTTGAGATGTTCCTCAACCAGGAACAGGCGCAGCAGTACCTGGACGGCATCCGCGCCAACCTGGAGAACGGCTTCCCGGAGATCAACATCCCCGGGGCCGAGCAGTACCTGAGCGTGCTGTCCATCGCCGTGAACACGTATGTCACGACGGATGGCGCAGACGCAAAGGCGCTTCTGGACGATGTGGCGCGCCAGTGGAACGAGATCACGGATGCGCTCGGACGGGACAACCAGAAGGCGCTGCACGCCCAGATGCTTGAGGTGTGGAAAGAGTTGGGCCTGGTCAATTAGGGTGTGTCTGCAAAGCCCGTTTTCGTGTTGACCCTCACTCCTCCGGCCCCTCTCTCCCTCAGGGCGAGAGGGGAGAAAAAGCGGGAACCCTCGGTTTTCGCACCCCTCTCCGTGAGGGAGAGGGGCCGGGGCGAGGGTTTGCAGACACACTCTAGTACGGGAAAGTGTGGGGCGCGCGTGACGCGCCCCACGTCCCTGCACAAACCGTCACTGTCGGGACGGCTCGTGAGACGCCCGCCGCGATTGCATGGAGGAACCTATCGTGAGCAGTGCAAGTGTGAGCGGCGCACATTCGGGGAGCGTCAGCACGCCCCGGCGCTGGGGCAACTGGCGAGAGCGGCGCTTTGCCACGCTGCTGATGTCGCCCAGCCTGATCGTCATCAGCCTGATCGCCCTGTTTCCCATCCTGTACACGCTTCTCCTCAGCATGTACTCCTATGAGATGGTGTCGCCGCTGCCCGCGCGCTTCATCGGGCTGGAGAACTATCGCAAACTGCTCTTTGAAGACAGCCGCTTCTGGCACGCCGTGCTCATCACGCTGATCATGGTCGTGTTCGGCATCACGCTCCAACTCCTGCTCGGCTTTGGCTGCGCGCTGCTCCTGAACCGGGAGTTCAGGGGCCGCAACGCGCTGGTTTCTACCATCCTGATCCCGACGACACTCGCGCCCGTCGTGGTCGGCTTTGTGTGGCGCATGTTGCTCGACGACCGCTTCGGGCCGATCAACTTCTTCCTGAAGTCGCTCGGCCTGCCCGCCATGCCCTGGTTCGCCAGCCCGGTGGCGGCGGTGATCGGCATCATCCTCGCCAACACCTGGGAATGGTTCCCATTCATGATGATGGTGCTGTTGGCCGGACTGCACTCCATCCCGGCGGAACTTGGCGAAGCCGCCGAAGTAGATGGCGCGTCGCCGTGGCAGGTGTTCTGGCGGGTTACGGTCCCGGTCTTGCGCCCGATCATCATGGTCCTGATCCTGATCCGCGCCATCGAAGACTTCAAGTTGTTCGACATCATCGTCGTGATGACCAACGGCGGGCCGGGCATCGCCACCGAATCGATGAATATGTATGCCTATCAGCGCGGCTTCAACTTCTTCAGCATCGGCTACGCTTCCGCCATCTCCGTGGTGCAGCTTGTCATGGTGCTGGTGCTGGTCCGCGTCCTGTTCAGCCGCCTATCGCGGATGCGCTGAGCGCTGAGAGAGGAAGGCGAGACATGCGCAAAACAAGTCGGCGCTCTGCGTGGGTACGGGCTGCGTTGCTCTTTATCTACATCGTGATCATCATCTTCCCGCTGTACTGGATGGGCGTGAACTCGTTCAAGCGCAAAGGCGAGTTCTTCACCTCGCCGCCGGGATTCCTTCCACCGCGCCTGGATTTCACAGCCTACAGCGACGCGCTGGAGTTTGGCGGGGCGAAGGGCCTGCGTGACAGCCTGATCATCGCCACCACGACGATGGCGCTATCCGTCACGCTGGGCAGCCTGGCGGCGTATGCCCTGGCGCGCTTCAAGTGGGGCGGCAAAAACCTGATCTTCGCCATCCTGACCATCCAGATGTTGCCGCCGGTGTCCATCGCGTTGCCGTTGTTCTTGCTCTTCCAGCGCCTGAAGATTATGGACACCTTCCCGGCCATTATCGTGGCGGACACGGTGTTCAACCTGCCGTACGCCATCTGGCTGCTGCAGGGCTTCTTCGAGGAAGTGCCCGAAGAGATCGAAGAGGCCGCGCTCGTCGATGGCGCATCTCGCTGGCAGGTCTTCACACGGGTGGCGCTGCCGCTCGTGAAGCCGGGGCTGGTCGCGGTGGCGTTTTTCACCTTCATCTTTGCCTGGAACGAGTTCATCCTGGCCTTCATCTTCAGCCGCGTGAACGTGACGCCGCTCACCGTGGTCATCCCGGCCATGGTCGGCTCGGACACGATCCTGTGGGAGCGTGTGTACGCCACCAGCCTGATGGCCATCGTGCCCGTGATCATCCTGGCGCTGCTCTTGCAGCGTTACCTGGTGCGTGGCCTGACCTTCGGCGCGGTCAAGGGATAGCCCAAAGGAGTCTGCCATGTCCTCTGTCTCCATTCCCACCGCCGAATACGCCGCGCGCGTGGCCGCGGCCCAGGCCCTCTTACGTAAGACCGACCTCGACGTGCTGCTCGTCAACTCGAACGAGGCCGACTTTGCCAACGTGCGCTACTTCTCCGACTACTGGCCCATCTTCGAGATGGCAGGCGTCGTCATGCCACGCCAGGGCGAGCCGACGCTGCTCATCGGGCCGGAGAGCGAGACGTATGCCCAGGGCCGCAGCCGCATCCCACGCATCCGCAAGATGGTCGAGTACCGCGAAACTGCCGACCCGGCCTATCCCGGCGTCGAGGTGGCGGACTTCCGCCGCGTGTTCGAGGAAGTCGGCGCGCCGGAGCCGAAAAAGATTGGCATCGCGGGCTACCTGGTCACCACGTTGCCCATCCTGGACGGTCTGAGGGCAGCTTTTCCCGGTGCAAGCCTTGTGCGCGCCGACGAGATCATGGTCGCGTTGCGCTCGGTCAAGAGTCCGGCGGAGATCGCCTGCCTCAAGGAAGCCTTCCGCATCTCGGAACTGGCCGTTGATGCGCTTCTGGAGCAAATCCGGCCCGGCATGACCGAGCTACAGGCTGTGGGCATCGCTCAGGCGGTGTTCTACGCCAACGGCGCGGAAGGCGAGGGCATGCCGCAGTACGTGCTGTCGGGCAAGAAGTCCAACCAGGCCATCTCGCGCCCGACGCACAAGGTCATGGAACGCGGTGAGTTGGTGCAACTGAACATCTCGGCGCGCGTGGATGGTTATTCATCGGGAGTGGGCCGCCCGATCTGCCTGGGCAAGATGACGCCCAAAATGCGCGACCTGGTCGAGTTCGGCAAGCTCGCCCACGAGCAGACGATGTCCTGGATGCGCGCGGGTGTCATTGCGTCGGACGTGGCGAAGCGCTACCAGCAGTTGTTCGTGGAGCACGGCTACGGCCACAACTTCCTGTACGGCCCGTGCCACGGCCTGGGCATGATCGAAGTCGAGCCGCCCTGGATGGAAGTCATCTCCGATTACCCGCTCGCCGAAAATATGACCTTCCAGATCGATACCTTCGTACAGGACGTGGACTTTGGCCTGCGCTGGGAAAACGGCGTGCGCGTCACCGCGACTGGCGTGGAGATGTTCTCGAACCGGAACATGGCCATCCTGGAACTGGGCTGAGTCAGCATAACAGACAGGGAGAACCCACCGTGAAGCGTTTTGAGGGGAAGGTCGCGATTGTGACGGGGGCTGGGTCGGGCATTGGCCGCGCGACGGCGCTCCGGCTGGCCGGCGAAGGGGCGCGCGTCGTTGTCGTGGATTGGAATGAACAGACCGGCGCGGAAACGCTTGATCTGCTCACTCAAGTGGGCGGCGACGGGATGTTCCTTCACCGCGACATCTCGAAGGTGGCCGACACGGAATCCATCGTCGCAGATACGGTGGCGCGCTTCGGCCAGCTGAACGTGCTGGTCAACAACGCGGGCATCATCATCGAGAAGAACGCCGTCGACACGACCGAAGCAGACTGGGACCAGCTGATCGGCGTCAACCTGAAGGGTGCGTTCTTCTGCGCCAAGAATGCCATCCTTCAGTTCCGAAGGCAGGGCACAGGCGGATCCATTGTCAATGTGGCCTCGATCAACACGTACTATGCCGAGGGCGGGATCGCCGTGTACTGCATCACAAAAGGTGGGCTGGGCCAGTTGACGCGGGCGCTTGCCATGGACCACAGCGCCGAGGGCATCCGGGTCAATGCCGTGTGTCCGGGCTGGATTGAGACGCCGCTCAACAAGAACTTCCTGGCCATCGGGCCGCACATCCGGGAACAGGTGGGCCGGATGCACGCCATCGGGCGCATCGGCCAGCCTGAAGAGGTCGCCACGGCGGTGTCGTATCTGGCCTCAGACGAGGCGTCGTTCATCACGGGCGCGCTGCTGGCTGTGGATGGTGGCATCACGGCAGGGCTTGCGCCCACCCTCGGCGTGGTGCTCTGACGCTCTGGCGTTCTTGGCGAAAACCGAACCTGCGGGTCAGTAGCTTGGCACGCGCTTTCCAGCCAGGACTTCCTGCTGAATCTTCAGAAGTCGTGACGTGTTCAAAGAACGCTCGATGACCGTGGCAAACACGTCGTCATCACACCGGGCGACGAGGTTCGCCTGGGTGTTCGCATGTCCGATGTGTTGATGAACGGCATCGGACAATGGACGGCTATAGGCCGTGGGTGGCAACTTCCCTTTCGCTTCGTCGACATCCCAAACGATCGCGTCAACCTGAGCACTTTCCAGCAATTGACCGAATTGCATGAACGTTGCCGGAACGAACTCGACGTCATTGCTCTGAAACTCCAGCTCTGCCAGTCGCTGAAGGTCAGCGGAATCGCGGTCTATCGCCACACGTATCACGCGCTGCGGACTCTCCTTCAGTCCATCTCGGACAAACACGCGATGCTCGCGGATGTACGTCTGTGGCGGTAGCTTGAGAACGGATCTTTCCGCTGGTCCGCACATGTCCTGGGCCGCGAAGCTTGAGAGCACGACGCCGTGACAGTGCTGGTGGCGCAACGCCTCTAAGCGCCGCCGGGAGCCTCGCAGAAACATTCGTGTCGTTGCCGGCGATGACGCCCTTGATGTTGGGATGCGCCTGGAGGATGGTCTTCATATCCTGGAATGCCTCGGTTTGCGACCAGTTGGCCGTTTCGCGCGCCACCATCTCCATGTCGGGTTACTGGTCCAGGATGTCGTGGTAGCCCTTGGACCGGATCAACGCCGCGTTGTCCGTCTCCAAGCCCACCAACTCGACCCACTCGCCTGTCTCGCCCATCAGCCGCGCGAACTCGGTCGCACCCAGCG
>JADZBY010000772.1 GCA_020851855.1 Anaerolineae bacterium | reverse complement strand
GAAGCGTCGTCGGTCAAAAACATCGGCGCTTACCTCGATCAGGTCTGGGATTACGCCACGCAGAGCCGCCAGACGGCGCAATCGCCGCAGCACCGCTTTGCCGAGATCATCGCGGAAGTGTTCATCGCCGGGTCGGACCTCAGCCAGCAGGTCAGCCAGGCGGCGGCGGCGTACCTGTACCAGAAGGCCAAGTATGACGTGCAGTCGTGGCTGGTAGAGCACGGCGCGGCGGGCGCGGTGCGCGTGAAGATGGGCAGCGGCGAGCCGATGCAGCGCCAGGGCGGTTATTACTCGCGCGTGGCCGGTGTGCACGCCTTCCAGAACTCGCCGGAGAATACGCAGCGCTTCTCAGAGCGCCTGCTGGCCGCGGCGCGAAAAAGCACCGCCTACGCCGTGACGCCGCTGCAGGGCGTTTTCCTGGGCAGCGAATTGAAGACGTTCCAGAGCAACCTCTCGGAACACCTGCGCTTCCTGCCCGTGAAAGATTTCGCCGGCCTGCTGCACCATGTCCACGAATCGCAAGCCATCCACCGCGAGGATTTAAACCGGGCCGCCGAGATGGCCGTCGAGAGCCGCCTCGTGGCGCGCAGCCGCAGCCTATACGAACTGGAACGGCTGACCATCGGGACGCACGAGGCGCTTTATGAGCAATTCCTCGACGAACTGACCGACAGCTTCCGGCAAATCCTGTATGGCCGGGAAGAAGACGTGGTCGGCATCCACCTGATCTCGTATTTCATCGGGCGCTCCATCCCGCAGCTGCGCGACCGGCCCACCAGCCGCCGCACGCTGGGCACAGGCGTGGAGCGCGGCCAACGCATCCTGGCCAACATCGCGGAGATCATCCCGCTCTCCAAACACGGCAGCCTGTTGCGGGCCATCACGCACAACCAGTCCCAGGCGGCGATTCTGGGCGTGAACCAGCTTACCACGGGCCTGTTCCGCGCCACCGAGCGCTTCGTACAGAAAGCCGCCGAGGGCGAACACCGCCGCATCATTGCCGAGCGCCTCTTGCCGCACCTGCCGGTGTACGAGATTCTGAGCACACTGCGCCTTTACCAGGATCGCAAAGGCGACTTCCTGCGCGCCCTGGAACCGGCCTTCCCGGCGGGCAATTCGGCCTTCGTGGCGCTGCGTGAGGACAACGACGCCCTGCAGCGCTATCTGCCGCTCTTCCAGCAAGAGCTTCTACGTTGCCACGGCGTGAATGTGAACGAGTTCTTCACCGACGGCGTATTCATCCAGGACTTGCTGCCGACGCTGCGGCCCGATCTGGCGGTGCTGCTGCAAAAGGACCTGTTCAACACGGACCTCGACGCGCTGCTGGCGAATGTCTCCGGCGGTGTGGCGGACGAGTGGCGTACGGAAGTGAAGCGGCTGCTGCACATGCCGGAGCAGATTCACTACTGGCGCTCCGTGATCTGGGGAGTGATCGGGGACTCGATCTTCCAGCGCGTGCAGAGCTTTGCCGAGTTGGCCACGGCGCTGCGTGCGTACGCCCTGACCCGTGCGCCGAGCGCCGCGCCCGCACCGAGCCGTGGGGCGCGCCTGTCGCCCGCGCTGGCGGGCTTCTTGCGCTCCGCCCGCGCCGACGACGAGATGCGCGGTTTCCTGAGCAGCGCCATCGAGTACCTGGGTTCGTTCACCGGCGGCAACCTGGAGATGCCGGTCAGCATCATCCGGGCCATGCACAACGCCGAGCGCATCGCCCTGATCGAAGAGAGCGCGTTGCCGCCCGGCAAATTGAACCTGTTCCGGCATTGCGTGCTTCAGATCGCGCGGCTGGCGGGCGAAAACGGCTAACGCGGACAACGCAGGCGTTGTCCCTACGTGCGACACCGTAGGGACGAGGCCTGCCTCGTCCGCACCGGCATCTGCGCCCCTCGCCACGAGGGAGAGGGGTTGGGGTGAGGGGTCGCGGCGGACACCGTAGGGACGAGGCCTGCCTCGTCCGCACCGGCATCTGCGCCCCTCGCCATGAGGGAGAGGGGTCGGGGGTGAGGGTCTGCGACGTTACTGGCTTTCGATGCGCTCGATCCACGTCCGCAGAATCGCGCCGTGGGGCAGCCCGGCGTTCTCGAAGTAATCCGCCGCCTCGTACAGCGGGCCGCTATCGCCGGTCAAGAGGGCGATGTCGGCCCGCGTCAGCAGGCGGCCCGGCTCGTCGTACAACTGCGTGCGCAATTCTTCGACCTGCCGCAGCATGTCCACCGCCCGCCCGTGCTGGTCCTCGCCCTGCATGGCCAGCGCCGCCGCCCGGTTGTGCGCGGCGATGACGAACTCGCGTGCGCTGTCCTGAATCTGCCAGCTGGTGGCCGACCGGTCAAAGCGCTCGAATGCGCCGCCAAAGTCGCCCTGCCAGGTGCGCAGCAGGCCGATCATGTCCGTGAAATGGGCGGCGTTGTGCGGGTCGCCGTCAGCGTCGAAGCCGTCCAGGAAGGATTCAAGCGCCTCGGTGACCGCGCCCAGGTCGCCGCGCTGGACGGCATCGCAGGCGTCGCCCAGGCCCTCGAATCCGGCGTCGACGTAGGCGCACGGCCCACCATCCCAGCCGCGCGTATCGAAGAGCAACTGCGCCGCGTCCAGGTCGCCCTGGGGCGGCCACAGCGCGCCGGGATCGACGTCCGTCTGGCCCGGATCGCTGAAAACGACCATGTCCAGTTCCGTGGTGCTCACGGGATTGATCACGTCCGCGCCGACCGGGAAGGCGACCATGCTCACCTCGGCGCGCAGTTGCCGCAGGCCCGCTTCTTCGGCGTAATACGTCACCCACAGCGAGTCGCGCCGCGTGGCGGGCGCGCCGGATACCATCAATTCCTGCTCGCTGGCCCCATAGGCGGACCACGGTTCATCGCCGTCGCGCCGGGTGTAGATGCCCAGCCGCGCCCGGCCATTGCCCTGCGGCGTGTCGAACCAGATCGCCTCGTAGTCGAGGTGCAGCCAGATTTCGCGCCCGGTGAGCATGTACACGCCGCGCGGCGACGGCACGGTGAACAGGCGCACCTCGACGCTGGCCGGGTCGGAGAATACCAATCGCGGCTCGGCCACCAGGCGCTCGATGCCGTTCGGGTCGAAGTAGGAAAACACCGGGGCAGGCGTGGGCGTGGCCGTCGGCGCGATGTCCGGGGCGATCTCCACCTGGATGCCGCAGCCCGCCAGCGCAAGCGCCACAAGGATCACCGCCAGACGCCGCCGCGCGCTCATTTT
>JADZBY010000771.1 GCA_020851855.1 Anaerolineae bacterium | reverse complement strand
TTTGGGATTGGTATTGGGCTTGGATGTCATTGGAAGTACTCCACTTCTCGGAATAGTCAGCGTCCGATCAGCATCGGTTATCTATTGCTGCCGAGGCAGCGGTGGACAACACGTTCCGGAACACGCCTCACGCGCAGTTCCGCTTCGGGAGATCCTTTCTTGATTTCACATCTGGCCAGGCCGATATCGGGTATCTCACGTCATTTTCCCCAAGGCTCGCGGCATTGGACGAAGTGTTCGGCACAAGAATGAGCACTACGGCCCTATTCGATTGATCCGGACTCATGTTTATCGGCGTGTACAAGCCCTTGTCAGCAGTGACCTTGCCGCCGGAGAAGATGTACTTCGGCATAACCGTTACACCTCCTCTGCACGCCAGGAATCAATACAGCCCACACCGACAGAGATGTCGTGAGGGCTGCCAAATCCGCGCAAGACAGGGGTCCAGTGGGGTTGTATAATGCGGGGCAGCCCGTTCACTGGCGAGTTCAGTGTCGGGTCAGAGTCGTGCGAGGTGTTGCTGCACTTCGCACGGCTCGCATGGATTCCGTTTTCGCTAGGGTCAACACTACAGGATGTTGGTCGGGTTGTCAAGCGCTCCACGACCCGGCTAGAGGCCATACTGGGCATTCTGTCACCTCTCGGAGAAGTCGCCGCAGGTATCGGTCGAGCCGGAATCAGACTGCTTGAGAGCTATGCCTAACCAACCCTTGATGCTGCCACCCTGCTGCACGAACTCGGTGATGTCCTTGCCGAAGGGCAGAGTGATGACCCGCGCGCGCTGCGTTAGGGATTGCCAGTACGCGGCGCCCTTCTGACCAGCTGCATCGGCGTCATAAGCGACCAGAATGCGCCGGCAGTGGATGAGATCTGGCACCCGGGTGGCGGCGAGGGTGAAGGTCGCGCTGCCAAGCGTAGCTACACCCACCACGTCCCCCGCTTCCTGCTCGGCGATGAGGGCATCGAACTCCCCTTCGACAAAGAGCGCCACGTCGTGGTCAACCAGACTGGCGGCGTTGTACATCCCGTGTGCGCTACCGCCGGGAATCTGCACGTACTTTGTATTCCCGCCCAACCGACGCACCTTGACGGTCCATACGGCGTCGCCGTCGAACCAGGGAATGGTGATGCCACACGGCACACGCAGCTCATCCATGTGCCGCCAGACGTTCCAGTGGCCAGGCACGTACCCCAGGTGGGCGTCGCGAATCGTTTCAGGTGTCAGTCCGCGATTGAGCAGGTAACTGCGAGCCATGAAGCCTGTGTCGCTCCACAGCGTGCGCTCGGCGCGCCAGACGACAGCCCGGGCGTGCTCCTGCCAGGCGGCGTCCGGTGGCTTCGCCTCTTCAAGCCGTGCTCGCGAGGTTCGGGCCACTGCTGAGTGATGTGCCAGAGTGCGGTTGCCATCGAGATACTCGCAGGCTTCGACGAAAATCATGCCGCGGAAGCGTATCAGCCAGTCGATAGCGTCGCCGTGCATCTGGCATGCGCCGTAGCAGCGCCAGTGGTCTGGCCACACGGCCAGACTGAAGCCACGTCGTTCCCCGTGAAACGGGCAGCGCCATAGCCGCGCCCGGCCACCCCGCATCGGCGATGGACCGAGATCCGCCTCGACGACGAGGCGCAGGTCGATGTCTTCCTTGAGAGTCTGAACACTTCTCATGCCGTTACCTCCACGCCAGGTTTTCCATGGTGACGGGTTGACAGGTTGACAGGTTAGGCGTCGCAATTTGTCAACTTGTCAACCTGTCATTTCGGAGAACGAAGCACTTGCGAGTTGATAGTTCACAGGATGGGGTCCGGTGCGGGTTTCCTGCCCTAAGGGAGTGAGTTTCTGAATGGTGCCATCTTGCTCCAGCGCAGCCAGTGCATCAATGACAGGCTTGCGGGCCGACTTCAGAGCCCGGTAGATGCTGCGTGTGCTCAGTCCATTAGGCTGCGCCCGGAGCAGCTTGACGATGCGCGTTTCCAGCCGCGATTCCTCGCTCTCGCCAATGTCGCGCAAGAGGCGATGTGCAGAGGCGCGCCACGTCTCGGCAATCTGCTGGGCACGAAACCAGTGGGCAGGATGTACTGCTGGTCGCCCCTCGCCGCCTTCGTCAGCCCAGTCCATCGCCGCCAATAGGATGGCTATCTTGAGCGCCTGGACGTGCAGACGGCCATAGACCGCCCGCAGGCGGTCCTCAAGTACGCCATCCGGAGCAGTCATCGACCGCAGGGCTTGTTCGTAGGCATGGCAATGGGGCCAGATACTCGCAATGAGGGACCATGCCTCGGCTTGCAACGATCCATCCGTGGCAGAAGTCGTGGGCGGCTTCGGCAAGCGCTCGTGCAATGCGCGCAGCCGAAAAATGAGTGGGGCGGGATCCACCTCGGCCTCCGGAGTGGGCCGCTCGGTGTAATCGGGTTCGGGGGTCAGCAATGCGAAGCGCGCCAGGTTTCCGTTGTACCAGTCGTTGACGGTGAGAGCGGATGCAAGCTCTGCCGGGGTCGCCGCGCCGAGGATGCTCAGAGCGGTGTCCCGCACGACCACCATGCCACGATTGTTGGTGTTGGTGTCGAGATACGGCGGGCAGTCGTGGAGCTGCATGATCAGCTCTTTCATGCCGGCCATGTAGTCACGGCTCATCGCCTTGAAGAGCGCCGATAGCTCGTCGCGCAGGATGCCCCGCTGTGCCGCGAAGGCGTTGCCCTTGAGCAGCCGCTCGCGGTCGGAAGCCGGGAGTTCCTCGAAGTTCTGGGGCAGCACACCGCCGAGCATATTCAGGAAATTCTCCGGGCTACCTGGTTGCGGAAGGACCAGATGGGGTATAGCGGCCCGCGCGAGCTCGTAGGCAAGGCTCAACCCGGCGGATTTGCGGTAGTACGTAGACAGTGCGACAAGCATGACGTACAGGTTGGGAAAGACAGGTTGACGCCAAGGGGTGTGGATGTATAGGCGTCGTCCAACGGCCATCGCTGCCAGGCACAGGGCGGCGCCCTCGTGGAAGATGACCGGCGTCTCGTTCGCCGAAGCTCCTGCCCAGGCGACGTAGTCGTCCAGCCAATGGCCGACCGTTCCTGCCTCTCGCATCTGGTCTGTCGTTAACCCGGCGGACGCGGGCAGTTCGGGAACCGAGTCCAGCGCAGCCGCCAGCCCTGGTGACGACGCGGACGGACCGTTGGCCAGCACCTGACGCAGAAGGTGCGGTCCGAGAAGGCGTTTGAGCAGAGCCTTATCCGAGGGGTCCTGCACGTTGAGGTGACTGAGAATGGCATACGCCAGTGGACTGACTGGAAACTGCATCCATGCTTGCCCCGTCAGCGCACTGGCAAACGCTGCGGCATCGTATCGTGACATAAGTCCGGGCATCGGGGAAGAGGACATAACGTCACCTTTCGACAGCTCATCGGGCGGTGGAGGTATCGTGCCACGTTTCGTCGGGCATTGGAAGTCACTATTGACTGTCGAAATTGACTGAAAATCGTGCTGCAATTCGTACTGCGCAGGATTGTCTGGTGGGCATCAGGGAGCCACATCGGCGGGATGAGAATCGTCGAAAAAGCCACCTTTGAGCGAAAAACCTGACCCAAATCTTAACCATTTTGGACCGGAACACCCGTTCCTTTGCTGCCGGTTTGTCCCTACAATGCAGATCACCGCTGATGGGAGAGATGATGGAGGTTAGAGATGACAGCACGTACGCGCTTGATGCCGCGTGGTACCCATATGTCGGCGAAGGAGCGCCAGACGCTGAGACTGCTCGAAGGGGGATTCAAGCCACTGCAAATTGCCTCGAAACTCGACGTAACGCGCAGCTACATCTATTCGCTCATCCGCATGCTACGCGCCCGCTTTGACGCCAAGACCAACGCACAAATGATCTCTCGTGCCATCGCCGAAGGCATCATCTCTGCAGACATCAAGTGGGCCGAGGCACGCAAGGCAGTAGCGTTCACCGACGAAGGTGGGATATGAAACACGAGCCGGACAGGAAAGTATTGCTGCGTCTCGCCGCACACGCGGTGCTCTCGCCCCTGACTTCAATCGCCAACCAAGCCCAGCTCATCCTGAGCGGCATCGATGGGCGGATCAATAAGGAGGTACGGCACGATGTGGAAGGAATCGCGCGCGATGCATCCGAGCTTAAGACGAGGTTGGACGCAGTAGTCGAACTTCTTCGTCTAGCAAGCGAGATGCCGATTTTCGAACTACTCGGCGTATCGCGGGTTATTCAGGAGGCAGCCGCTTCGACCAAGTGGCCTGAGGGGATAGACCATCCGATCCACATACAGGTAGGGGCCAATGTACGAGAGATGTGGGCTGATAGGGGGATGCTCTATGTGCTTCTGCGCACGGCCATGCACATTGTGGGACGCGCCGCTGATACAGGTCCAATTGGCTTGAGAGCTTCCTACAGCCGAGGACAACTCCGGTTCTGGATGGCGCCAGGAGATACGGAGCAGCCGTTGATCAGAGCCGCGTTCGTAGACATGCCCGGTCGGCAGGTTCGGGGCGTGTCGAGCATTGACATCATGATCTGTCAACGGCTGGCGCAGCTCCATGGGGGTGCTCTAGGA
>JADZBY010000770.1 GCA_020851855.1 Anaerolineae bacterium | reverse complement strand
GCCTGTTCTTCGGGCGTGTACTGGTCGGTCATGGATCAACGCCCCCGATCGGCAGAACATCCAGCCCACCTGTCCCTCATTATACTCTAATCAGGCGGGCGCACAGCCAAGCGGGTTGCCCGGCGCTCGGCTCGCCGGAGATCAGGCGTTCTGAACGGCGGGCAGGGCGTGATAGCCCCGGTTGAAGTAGATAAGCGGCATGGCGGCAGTCTCGTTCCCGGCGGCGAGCACCTCGCCCAGCACGATGGTGTGCGATCCGGCGTCGTACAGCGCGCTGACGCGGCAATCCAACCACGCGGCGATTCCCGGCAGGATGGGCGCGCCGGTGAGGGCAGTGGTCAGCTCCAGCCCGGCGAAACGGTCGCTGATCTTCGGGTCCAGCCCGGCGAAGCGCGTCGACAGGTTGTCTTGCCCCACGGCGAGGATAGACACGGCAAACACGCCCGATTTCTTGACCAGCGAGTAGGTGTACGTGCTGTCGTCCAGGCATACGAGGATGGTCGGCGGGTCCAGGTTGACCGACGTGAAGCTGCTCACCGTCATGCCGGCGCGCTGCACGCCGGATTCGCTCTCCAGGGCGGTGGTGACCACCGTGACGCCAGACGCCCACTTGCGCATGGTGACGCGCAACATTTCCGGATCGACGGTTTGATCAGGGATGGGCATCGATTTGGCTCCTGGGCCTGTTGGCATTGACTTGGACATTCTCCTATCATAGTTTAATGCGGCGATGGCGTCATCGGCCACATGGCCCAAGGCGAGCGGCCAACCGGCGCATCTTGGGCCGGGCGCTTCCGCCCAGTCACGGTACTGGCCGAAGGATTTTCAGGTGCTAATTGCGGATCATCGAGCGCGCCCGGCGCTAAAGCGACCGGGCTGAATCTTCAAAGTCGTGCTGGGCTGCAAACGCATCTTCAGCCCGAAGGGCTTCGTAGGTTCAGCCTGGACCTTCAGGTCCGGGCGACGTGATCCGTACCTATTTGCGAAAATCCATGAGGAGCGCGGCGAAGGTCAGCCGACGAGCAGCCGGGGGATGGACGCCGTATGAAATGCAGGCGAGCGGGGTAGAGTTGACGGGTGCGCGGGCACGGGCCACGCTGAGAGGGAGTTGAACGATGCGGAAGAATCGGATGGCGATCGGGTCGCTGCTGAAGCACAAACGGTTGGCGCGCATGGCGGCGCTGCTCGGCGCAGCGCTGGCCGTGGCGCTCGGTATCCCGATGATCGCGGCGCAAGGGCAGGCGCAGGACGTGCTGCCGCCCGCCGTGGTGCGCTTCACCTTCGAGATCGAGACGCCGGTCACCGTCCCGGCGCTGGAACGCGGCGAGATCGAGGCCACGCTCACCTGGCAGACGGTGGGCATGAATGCGAATTACAGCCTGTTGCTTCATTATTTCCAGATTGATGATTGGGTCCCGGTGGTTGAAGAATCCCTGCCGGAGAGCGGCGCGGCGCGGTTGTTCCTTCAGGCCCCGCTGGACTTTGGCCCGGCCACGTACCGGCTGGCCGCGTTCGATAGCCTGGGCCGCATCGTCAGCCAGCAGATCGCGACCATCCCGTACGAAGAGGCGGGCCTGATCCCGTCCATTGCCGAGTTCACCACCACCTCGACGGCGGTGGACCCGGTGGCGCTGGCCAGCGGCGTGGCGACGATACCGGTCGCATGGCGGGTGGAAAACCGGCTGTCCGTCTCGAACCTGGTCTTTGAGCAGATCATGCCCGACGGCACGGCGCGCTCGGCGGAATTGCCCCGGCGCGGGCGGTGGGTCGGCTCGGTGGGCGAAGGCGTCGTATCGCCCATCGCGCCGGGTGGGGATGCCAGCACGGTGGTCATCCGGCTGCGCGTGCAGGATATGCGCGACGGCGAGGTGTTCCAGGAAGCGACCATCGAGCTGCCCATCCAGGGGTTGATCACGCCCTCGCCGGGACCGACCGCCACGCAGAGCACGCCGGTATCCATCCCGCCGCTGGAGACGGCGACGCCCACACCCACGCAGACCTTGCCGCCGGGCGGCTGAGCGACGATCTACCCTCACCCCCGCCCTCTCGCCACACCAGGACGACGGGAACAAGGCCCCTCGCCCTTCGTGGGAGAGGGGTTTGGGGTGAGGGACAGCTACTCCGTATTGCCCAGGGCGTACAGCGTATCCCAGGGCTTCTGCATCACGTCGAGCAGCTCACGGTACGCCTTGTAACGCGCGTCATAGAGCGCCGTATTCTCCGCAATCGGCTCCTGCGTGCGCACGATGCGCACCGCCTTCGCCACCGCGTCGCCGTGATCCTTGTACAGTCCCACGCCGATGCCCGCGCTCATCGCCACGCCCTTCGCGCTGACCTCGACGCCTTCCGCAACTTCCATCGTCATGTCCAGCGTATCGGCAAAGATCTGCGTCCAGACCGGGCTGCGCGAGCCGCCGCCCGTGATGCGCGCCACGCGGAGCGGGCCGAGGATGCGCAGCTTGTCGATATGGTTGCGGTGGCCGTACACCACGCCCTCGTACAGCGCGCGCAAGAGGTGCGCCTTGGTGTGCCAGCCCGCCACGCCATAGAAGCCGGCGCGCGCCGTGGCCTGCACGTTCGAGCCGAACAGGAACGGGTGGAAGATGATGTCGGTGCTGCCAGGCGGAAGGCTGGCCACCATCTCGCTGCAAATCTCGTACACCGAGACGCCACGCTGCGCGGCAAGTTGCTTTTCTTCGCCGCACAGCGTATTGGCGAACCATTCCAGGTTGGCCATCGACGTGGCGCTGCCTTCGAGCACCATCCAGCGGTTGGGGACCATCGCCACGTGGACCATCGCCAGCGCCGGGTTGACGACCGGCTGCTCGATGATCACCTCGTTGATGCTCCACGTGCCCGCGATGATGCACAGCGTGCCGGGCGCGATCACGCCAGAGCCGAGCGCGCCCGCGTCCACGTCGTACAGGCCGCCGACCACGGGCGTGCCTTCGACCAGCCCGGTTGCCGCCGCCGCTTCTTTCGTCACGCGGCCCACCACGTCGAAGCTCTCGGCCAGCCGGGGCAGCGCGTCCCACATCTCCGGGATGTCGTACATCTCCAGCAATTCACGGGAGTAACGTTTGTGCGCGTTGTCCAGCAGGCAAGTGCCGCTCATGTCGGTGAAGTCGCTGGTGCGCTCGCCGGTCAGGCAGAACTTCACGTAGTCTTTGACGAGGAAAATCTTGTCGATGCGGCGGTAAGCGTCTGGCTCGTTATGCTTGATCCAGGGCAAGAGCGCGTTGGGCTGCGCCGGCCAGAACTCTTGCAGGATGTACGGGAACGCCTGCTCGTTGACGTGGCGCTTTTTGCGCTCGGCAAGGATGTAATCGGCGCGCGTATCGAGCGACTGAATGCCGTTGCGGACGGGCTGGCCGTCTTTGTCGATCAGGTACAGGCCGTTGCCGTGGCCAGTATTGCCGATCCCGGCGATGTCGTGCGGATCGATGCCGGCTTTGGCGATCACGTCGCGGATGGCCTGCGCCGTGCTGCTCCACAGCGACTCCATGCTGCGCTCGGTCCAGCCCGGTTTGGGGTAAAACGTCTCTGCGCCGCAACTGGCGACGGCGATCTCGTCGCCGTGCTCGTTGAAGAGCGCCGCTTTGGACACGGTGTTGCCATTGTCGATGCCCAGAAGGTATTGCATGGCGGCTCCTTGATGAGCGCCTCACCCCGGCGTCACGGAGAGGGGAATCTCTGCGCAATCCAGAAACTCCCCTCTCCACGATGTGCCGTGGAGAGGGGCCGGGATGAGGTGCGCTACTTCCGGCGCGGCATCTCCGGGTTGCCGGGGTTGAAGTGCTTGAGCACGACCAGCGGCTCGGTGCTGCTCAGGTTTGTGACCTGAACGCCCGCCGTGGCCGCCGCGTGCGCGACGAAGAACTCATCTTCGGTCATCTGGCCGTAGCGGATCATCGACGGCGCGGAGACGGCGAACTTGCCGAAGCGCCCATAGCCCTGGACGCAGATCATGCCGTACGCCGCCGCATCTTTCACCGTGACGGTGCGGCCTGGGAAGACCGTCAATTCCTTCGCGCTGAAGTAGTCGCTGCCGTAGACCACCCACTTTTCCTCGTAGCCCTGGTCCGCCGAGGCCGCCGGGTCGCCCGCCGGGCGCGGCTCCAGGAAGTGGTTGTCCTTGAAGTTCGGATCGACGTTCGCCTTCCAGTCCAGCATGCTCAGCAGGTAGTCGTAGTCGTGGTGGAACTCCGGCGGCACGTCCTTGATGACCATCGACCAGTCGACAAGCTGGTAATCGGCGATGAGCGACTGCCACATGGAGAATACATCGCTGGCGCGCTGCGGCTCGTAGGTGCAGAACGTGCCCGGCGCGTGCAAGATACCCGGCGGCACATCCCAGCCCGTGCCAACCTGCAGGCGGTAGGCTTTGGAGAGCGTCAGAATCTTGTTGTCGCCCTCGTTCCAGCGGCGCAGGCAGTCCTTGACCTGTTCGGGCGTCGTGCCCGGCTCCAGGCCGAAGAAGGTGTAGGGGAAGGTGTCGTTGGCGAAGTTGTACTGCGGCGGGAAGTAATAGGCTTCCGGCTTGCCGACGCGCCCGACTTTGGCGGCCACCTCGTCGCTCTGGTGCAGGTGGTGCGGCAGTGGGTACATGTTGTCGAAGAACTTGCTGTACATCATCCAGCCGCCGTATTTGTCCACGGCGTCTTTGCCGAGAAAGTCCACGGCGGACTCGCTCATCGCATCGGCCAGCGTGACCTTTTCCTTGTCGGACAGGTAGATGTAGCTCAGGCCCTCGTCCGGGGCGGTCAGCGGGCCGTTGTCGGCTTTCGTCGTGGATGCGAACCAGCGCTCGTCGATGCCGCCGCGATTCGCGCCGAGCGCGTACAGGTCATCCGGGTGCAGGCGCAACCGCCGCCCCGGCACGCAGAACGAGCGCGGCACCCAGGTGGGCGTCAGCCGCACCACGCCGCTGCCCTGTTCCAGCGCCTTGGCCGCCAGACTCTTTGCATGGGATTGAGTGGACATAGGAAAAAACCTCTCACCTTTGTTTGGTTGGCTTCGAATGGACATTCCCTCACTCCCCCGGCCTCTCTCTCCCACAGGGGGAGATGAGGAAAAAACAGGCATCGTATGGGTTTTCCACCCCTCTCCCTGGGGAGAGGGGCCGGGGGTGAGGGCTGTTCTCTGAGTGTATCCCCCCGATCACGCGCCCTG
>JADZBY010000769.1 GCA_020851855.1 Anaerolineae bacterium | reverse complement strand
GCCGATCCGTCCCTGGTCACGCTGACTGACCGCAACCTTGTTGTTGTGGACGAAGACGGCCCGGAACAGGGCCGTACCAAGCCGGTGGATGCCGGCGAGGGCAACGTGATACAGGCGGCGAGCGAAACGAAAGCCGACGCCTTTGAGCAGGTATTCCTGGATCGGCTGAACCAGGAGTAAAATCCCTCGCGGTAATCTGGCAAAAATGAGCATTGGGGCGGCGTATTGCCGCCCCACCTGCGCCTTCCCTTCGTTCAAAAAGAGTCAGGACACCCCACCATGACCTCTCGATTGTTGCCGCTGCATTTCCCCTCCGGCATGGACGCCGATTTCCAACGCCAGCTTGAGACGCTGCGCGGCCTGCTCGCCGGCCAGGCCGAGATTCTCGCCCCGGTCCCGCTCGGCGCGCCCGCGCCGGACGGAGTCGACGCCGTGCTCTTCCCACAACTGCTGGGCGAGGCGTACCGCCTCGTGGACGCCTTCCAGGCGATCCGGCTACCCATGCTGATCCTGACGTCCGAGTTCGGCACGATGTCCATGTGGGACTGGGAGATTCGCAGCTACCTGCGCGACGCGGGCGTGCGGACCATCGCGCCGTACAACATCGCGCAGACGCGCAACATCCTGCGCGCGCTTGAGGTGAGACGCGACTTGCGCCGCGCCAAGTTCGTGGTCTTCCAGGACAATCCCGGCGCGGGCTTTCAGGCGCCCATCTTCAAACGCTTCTACTGGTGGGAAGACGAGTGCACGCAGCGTATCCTGGACAAGTTCGGCGTCCAGATCGTGGTGAAGAGCTTCCAGGAACTCGGCGCACGGGCCAAAGCGCTGCCCGACTCGGCAGCCGAGGCGGTCTGGGAACAGTGGAAAGGCCGGCTGAAGAATGCTCTCGGCCCGATCCAGCCGCGCCAGTTGCTCAGTGCGCTCAAGGTGTACCTCGTTTTGCGCGACGAGCTGGACGCCGACCCGGCCATCGCCGCGATGGGCATGAACTGCCTGAACGAGTCGCACTTCTCGGATTCGACGCCGTGCCTGGCCTGGAACATGCTCTATGAGGAGCGCAAGCTGATGTGGGGCTGCGAGGCGGACACCGTCTCGATGCTCACCAAGCACATCGTACACAAGTCGCTCGACGTGCCGATCATGATGAGCAACCTGTACCCATTCCTGATGGGCCAGGCCGCGCTGAAACACGAGCGCATCCCCAGCTTCCCGGACAAGGCCGATCCGGACGATCACGTCCTGGTCGCGCACTGCGGCTATCTGGGCGTGCTGCCGCAGTCGTTTGCCACGGAATGGACGCTGCGTCCGAAGGTGCTGGCCATCGTGGACGACAACGCCACCGCCATCGACGCGCGCCTGCCGGAAGGGCCGATGACGATGGTCAAATTGCAGCCGAACATGGAGAAACTGACCGTGATCGAGGGCAGCATCACCGGCTACGCGCAGTACCCCGGCTCGGACTGCCTGAACGGCGCGGTGCTGCACATCCCCGACGGCCACCGACTCATGGACCGGCTCTCGTCGCACCACTATCTGCTGACCACCGGCCACAACCGGGTCAATTTGCAGATGATCGGCGGCGTCTTCGGGCTGGAACTGGACGTGCTATAGACGTTTCTTTGAATGGACACGAATCGGCGGGCGCGTCGCGACGCGCCCCTACCGGATGGGTGCGCTGTCCACGGGGTGGTGTAGGGGCGGCTCGCGAGCCGCCCGTTTTGCCCGCCTGAATGGACGCGAATCGGCGGGCGCATCGCGACGCGCCCCTACCGGACGTGCGCGCTGTCTACCGTGTGGTGTAAGGGCGGCTCGCGAGCCGCCCGTTCTGCCACGACCGTTACGTCCGCTCCGGCTCGTAGACGAGCGCCAGAACGCCCCGGCTGACGGGTCTGGCGCTCACCAGCCGGAGCGTCGCCGCCGTGCCGTCCTCAAAGAGCCGCTGGCCTTCGCCCAGCACAACCGGGTAGACGAGCAGCCGGTAACAATCGACCAGATCGTGCTGCATCAACGTCTGGACGAGCTTGCCGCTGCCGTGCACAGTGATGTCGTTGCCGGCCTGCTGCTTGAGCTTACGGGTTTCCCCGACGACATCCCCCCGGATCACCGTCGCGTTGTTCCAATCGGCCCGATCCAGCGTCGTGGACACCACGTACTTGCGCACGTTGTTGAAATAGTCCGCCCCTTCGTCCTTGCTGTTCGGCCAGGCGGCGGCGAATCCCTCATACGTCACGCGCCCCAGCAGCAGGGCGTCGCTGGCATTCGACTCCTCGCCCTTGAACGCGGCGATCTCGTCATTCCAATAGGGGAACGTCCACGCCGGGTTCTCCATCACGCCGTCCAGGGACAGAAATTCCGTCACGACAAGCTTACGCATCAAACCATCCTCTCAAGGTCAGCAGGCTTTTCCCCCACCCCAACCCCTCCCCCATAAAGAGTGAGGGGCTTCCAGAGCCGGTTTTGCCTTCCCCTTTGCATGGGGGAGTTCTTTCTCTGTCGGGGTACTATTCACGGCTATCACTGTCACCTGACGCTGTCATCCGCCCGCAATCGCGCCGATGATGAACAGCGGCTCTGCGCCGGACGCCACCGCATCGGGCAGCGGCGCATCCGGCGACTCGTGCGAGAGGTCATCCTCACAGGCGAAAAAGCGCAAGAACGGGCGGCGCTGCTGTGTTTGCTGGTCGCGGATCGTGCCGCGCAGCATCGGGTAGCGCGCCTCAAGCGCATCCAGCACGGCGCGCACTGTGGCCGCGCCCTCGACTTCGAGGCGCACCTCGCCGCGAATGTTGGCCAGCGTGCGCAGATGGGCCGGGAGCATGACGCGGATCATCATCGCAACATCTGGACCTCAACCGAGAGCACGGCGGGCAGATCGCGCGCGATAGCCGTCCAGCGGTCGCCGCCGTCGGGCGAGGCGTACACCTGACCGCCCGTCGTGCCGAAATACACGCCGCACGGGTCAAGCGCATCGACGGCCATCGCGTCGCGCAGCACGTTCACGTAACAGTCGCGTTGCGGCAGGCCGTTGGTCAGCGCTTCCCACTCGTTGCCGCCGGACCGGCTGCGGTACACGCGCAGTTTGCCTTCGGGCGGGTAATGCTCCGAGTCGCTCTTGATCGGCACGACGTAGATCGTCTCCGGCTCGTGGGCGTGCACATCGATGACAAAGCCGAAATCGCTGGGCAAATTGCCGCTGACCTCGCGCCACGAGTCGCCGCCGTCGTCGCTGCGCATCACGTCCCAGTGCTTCTGCATGAACAATACGTTCGGGCGCGAGGGGTGCATGGCGACATGGTGCACACAGTGCCCAACGTCGGCGTCCTGATCGGGGATGTAGTCGGAGCGCAGGCCACGGTTGATCGGCTTCCAGGTCCGGCCCGCGTCGTCGGTGCGGAACGCGCCGGCTGCCGAGATGGCGGTGTAGATTCGGGCCGGGTTCTTGGGATCGAGTATGACGGTGTGCAGGCACATGCCGCCTGCGCCCGGCTGCCAGTGCGGCCCGCTGCCGTGCTCGCGCAGCCCGGCCAACTCCTGCCAGTTCTTGCCGCCGTCGTCCGAGCGGAACAGCGCGGCGTCTTCCACACCGGCAAACACGACGTCCGGGTCGTTCGGCGACGGCTCCAGATGCCAGACGCGCTTGAACTCCCACGGGTGCGGCGTGCCGTCGTACCACTGGTGCGTGCCGGGCGCGCCCTCGTAGGCGAACGCATTGCCCACCGGCTCCCACGTCTTGCCGCCGTCATCCGAGCGCTGGATGATCTGCCCAAACCAGCCGTTCGACTGCGACGCATACAGCCGGTTCGGGTCGGCGGGCGATCCCTTCATGTGGTAAATCTCCCAGCCGCCGAAGTGAGGGCCGCTGATGTCCCAGTGTTCCCGTTTGCCGTCGGACGTGAGGATGAACGCACCTTTTCGCGTGCCGACCAGGACCCGTACTCCGCTCATGCCGTGCTCCTCTCCAAGACTCCGAGATTGCCGGATGGCTGTCACGCGCCGTGTCGGACCGAATTAACACGACGACAATTAGCATTATACGGCAGTCCGCGAAAAAGACAAGAACATTTGTGCAAATCATCCGTTCGATGGCGGCTCATGGGCAGGGAAATGCCGCCCGCGTCAGCCTTGCGGCGATGAGGGCGTGGTGGGCGTAGCGACGGCGGCGATTTCGGGGAACTTGCTCAGCAGATTGACGATGTATGAAGCCAGCACCGTTTTGCCAATCGGGCTGAGGTGGATGCCGTCGCCGATCAGGCGCGCGTCGGGGTCCGTGCGGGCCAGATAGTCGAGCATGTCCTGCTCGTCTTTGCTCAGCGGGCGCGTCTGGAGCGCGGCCACCTGCTCGCGGCTCATCGGCCCGACCACGTAGCTGTTGTCCATGGCCGCAAAGGGCACATTCACATCCATGCACAGCACGTGGGGGATTTGGCTCAATTCGCCGCCCTGGCACGATTCGGCCAGCGCCGCGTTGAAGGCCGCGATGGCGGTGGGCGTGAAGCCGTAGGCCATGTTCGACGAGAACGGGGCCGGGTTGCCGGGGTAATAGTTCGCGATCAGGATGCGCCCGCGCGGATTGTTGGCCAGGACGCGCCGCACCAACTCCGCCATGCGTTGGGCGTGCTCGTTGGCGCTGTATTCCGGGTCCAGGCCGGAGCTGAGATCGTTGATCCAGGGCAGGACGACGGTGAACTGGCAGCGGTCCGCGATCAGGTCCGGGTATACGGGCGCTTCATAGTACGAGTTGTGCACCGGCGAGCTGATGCCGACGCCGGGATAGCTGCGGTCGGTCACGTCGAACCCGAAGATGCTGGCCAGCGTGAGCTGCCGCGTGAGGTACTCGGTGAACGGCGACATCTTGACCTTGATGAAACCGACCTGCGGCAGCTCGAAGATGACTTCGCCATAGGGCACGGAGTCGCCCACGATGCTGATGCAGGGCCGCGCTTCGAGGTCGCCGCCCGCGCTCTCCGTCGGGACGCGGCTCAGGTCGCCTGCAAGCTGGGCAAACTGCGCCGCCACCCAGCCCTGCTGGCCGCGAAAGCTCACCTTGAGCCATGCGCCATCGTTGGTTTGCGCCACGACGGGCAAGACCGCGCCGCGTGGATAAAACATCGTCGAGGTGAACGCGCCGCCCGGCCCGGCGCGCAGGCTCAAGCCCTGCCGCATCACGACCGTGGCCGTGACGCCGGTGGGCGGCGCGGGCTGCTGGGCGGGCATCATCGGCGCGGCGGTGGGCGATGGCCCCGCCGTCCAGACCGCGCCGAAGTGCGGCGTGACGGTGGGAGCCAGCGCGGCCAGGACGGGCGTCCCGGTCGGCGTGCGCGTCGGCGTGAGCGGCGTGGCGCTGGGCGCTTCCGTGGCCGTCGGGACGAAGCCGGGCGTGTCGGTCGGGGCGAGCACGGGCGACGGCGGCGCGGGCGGCGCTGCGTGCGCATCCGTCGGGGCGAGTTGGGCAGCGCGGGTCTGCTCCGGGACGGGCGTCGCGCCGGAGCCGTAGGCGGTCGAGCGCCAGGCTTTGCTCAGGCCGAAGGTGATCAGCCCGATGGCGATGAGGATGCCGACGCTCAACCACTTATCGCGGTTCATGCCCCTTTGGCCTGACTGTTCGCTTGGCTGCTCTGCTGCCCGATGCCCGGCGGACTGTGGATCGCCTGCTCGATAACGTCTTCAATCGTCTGCGCATAACGCCGTGCGCTGAAATGCTCCAGCGCCCGCGCCCGGCCCGCCGCGCCCATCTTGGCCCGGAGCGCCGGGTCGCGCACCAGTTGCACAATGCGCCCGGCCAACGCGCGGGCATCGCGCGGCGGCACGAGAAAGCCGGTGACGCCGTCCAGGACCGTCTCCGCCGGGCCGCCCACGCTGGTGCTGACGATGGGCCGCGCCATGGCCATGCTCTCCAGCGCCACCATGCTCAACGATTCGAACCACGAGCTGCAAACCATCACGTCGGCGGCGGCCAGCACCTCACGCGCATCCGGCCAGAAGCCGAGATAACTCACCCGGTCGCGGAGCAGCGCGTCGTTTTGCACCGCGCTGAGAATGCTCTGTTTATACGCTTCATCGCGGCTGACGGCAAATACGTTTTCCCCGGCGACGGCAAAACGCGCTTCCGGCACACCTTCCAGGACGTGACGCGCCGCTTCCAGGAAATACTCGTGGCCTTTCACATTCTGAAAGCGCGCGATCATGGCTACCAGCGGCGTTTCCAGCCCGATTGCGAGCTTCTCGCGCACCGGCGCGCCGCTCACCACGCCCGGCTGGTGCTGGTCGGTGTCCACGCCGGGGATGAACACGTCGATGTGCTCCGGCGGCAGCTTGGGCGGCGTTCCGAGCAGGCGATCTTTGACCGCGCCGCTGATGGCGATGATGCGCCGGATGCGCCGGGCGAAAAAGCGCCGCTGCCAGGGATGAATCGGGAACCACCAGCCCATCGCATTCCAGATGACCGGTATGCCCGCCGCTTCTGCCGCCGGGATGACGAAGGGCAACGTGTGGTAGTCGCTCATCACGGCGTCGATGTGCGCCTCGCGGAGCAGGGCGGCGATTTTGCCCGTGATCGGGAAGCGACCCCACACCGCCGGGACAAAAAACGTGCTCGCGCCGCGAAACGGGATGCAGTGCGTCTGCACGCCGAGCGTGCGGGCGGCGGTGGGAAATGCGCCATCCGAGGGCGTGAGCAGGTGCAGGCCAAAGCGCGCCCGGTCCATTGCCCGCATCAGGTTCAGCGTCAGGCTTTCCCCGCCGCCGATGCCGGTGTAGATCGTGCTGAACAGGACGTTCATGGCTCGTCCCCGTCATGCCAGGCTTGGGCGTCGGCGTTAGCTTTGTTGTAGTCCTCGAACTGGCCGATGTCCATCCAGTATTCCTCGATGGCGTAGCGGTACACGGGCCGCCCGGCGTCCATGGCCAGTTGGACAAGCTGCGTCGCGTCGACGCGCCCGGCGTGCGGCATGAGATCGAGCGTGGCCGGGTCGATCACGTAGATTCCGGCGTTGATGTTCACGGGATAACTTGGCTTTTCGCGCAGTCCGGTCACGCGCCCGGCGTCGTCTTCCACCACGCCATACGGGACCTGCACGGTGTACGCCTTCGTGCCGACGGTCAGCGCTGCGCCGCGCTCGACATGGAAGGCGAACATGCGCCGGAAGTCGAGCCGGGTCAACAGGTCGCCGTTCATCATGAAGAAGGGCGCGGTGAGCCGCTCGCGCAGCAGGTTGAGCGCGCCCGCCGTGCCGAGCGGCGTCTCTTCGCGCACGTAATGGAGCTTGACGCCGACGTGTGCGCCGTCTTTGAAGAACGACTCGATGTATTCCGCCTTGTAGCCCAGCGACAGGAATACCTCACGGATGCCGTGCAGCCGCAAGCGTTCCAGCAGAAGCTCCAGGATCGGGCGCTCGCCAATGGGGAACATCGGCTTGGGGATGACGTAGGACCACGGGCGCAGGCGCGTGCCCAACCCGCCGCACATCAATACCGCCTGCGGGGGCCGCTCGGCGTCTGTTGCCGGGCCGCCGGCGTTCGGGGTGCTCACACCGTATAACTCTCCGGCTCGAACAGGCTCAGGTGGTCGCGCACCCAGGCGATGGTGCGGTCCAGGCCCTCGTCAAGGCTCACTTCGGGAGTCCAGCCGAATAGCTCGTTCGCCAAGCGGTTGTCGGATTGCAGGCGCAGCACCTCGCTGGCGTCGGGGCGCATCCGATCCGCGCGGTTAGCGGCAATCTTCAGCGGACGGCCCACGCGGGCGATGATGCGCTGGGCGATGCTGGCGCTGGTGTTCGATTCGCCCGTGCCCCGGTTGACGATCTGGC
>JADZBY010000768.1 GCA_020851855.1 Anaerolineae bacterium | reverse complement strand
TGCTGAATCTGCGCCTCGGTGAATGGATCGATGCTGGCGGTGGCTTCGTCCAGGATGAAGATGGCCGGCTGCTGGACGAGCACGCGCACCAGCGCCACCAGTTGCCGCTGGCCCATCGAGAGCCGCGCGCCGCGCTCGCCCACGTTGGAATGCAGGCCTTGCGGCAGCGCCTCGATCCATTCGCCCTCACCGATCTGCCGCGCAATGGCCTCGATCTCGGCGTCGGTGGCTTCCGGGCGGGCATAGCGGATGTTGTCCAGCACCGTGCCGGAGAACAGGAACGGCGACTGCGGCACGTACCCCAGCTGGCGGCGGTACTCGTGCAGGTCCAGCGTGCGGATGTCGCGGGCATCGACCAGCAAGCGCCCGCCCTGGAACTCGTAAAAGCGCGCCACCAGCTTGGCCACGCTCGACTTTCCCGCGCCGGTGTGCCCGACGAAGGCCACATTCTCGCCGGGCCGAATGTGCAGGTCCAGGCCGGGCAACACCACCTCGCGCGACGTGTACTGGAAGCGCACGCCCTCGAAGGTGATCTCGCCCTTGAGCGGCCCGACCGTCTGGTTATCGGTCTGCACGACCACCGGCTCGGCGTCGATCAGGGCGAAAATGCGCTCAGCGGCGGCCAGGCCGGACTGGAACTGGCCCCAGAACGAGGCGATGTTCATGAGCGGGTCCCAGAAATTCTGGAGCGAGCGCACGAACAGATACCACGCCCCAACGCTGATCAAGCCTTCCTGGGCCGTCAGCGCGCCGGTATAGATCAGCACGCCCGTGCCGACGCCGCCCAGCAGGTTGAGCACCGGGAAGATGGTGGCCAGCACAAAGCCGCGCCACCAGTTGATGCGGTACGCCTGCCGGTTGATGGCGTCGAAGGTGTTGTAAAGCGCCTTTTCCTGCCGGAAGTTCTTGGCGACGGTGATGCCCGCCACCGATTCCTGGATGTTGCTGTTCACGTTGGCCAAAACGCGGCTGCCCTGCCGGCTGACGTAACGCGCCGCCCGCCGGAAGGCGAGCGCCGCAATGAAAATCAGGACGCTCAGGCCGCACAGGATCAGCGTCAGCCGCCATTCGATGCTGAGCAGGATGCCGATCAGCACGAACAACACGATGAGCTGGCTCAAGAGGTCGGTGACGAGCACGACCACCTGGGCGAAGTCCTGCGTATCGGATGTGATGCGGCTGACGATCTTGCCGGACACGAACTCGTCGTAGAACGACATGTCGCGCTGGATGGCCGCTTTGAAGGCGTCCACGCGCAGGTCGCGCACCATGTTGCCCACGGCGCGGCCCGATGCGCGGCGGCGCACCAGATTGGCCACCCATCCGGCGCAACTGGCCAGCAGCACCAGGATCGACATGCCGATCAGCAGGCCGAGGCCGGGCGAATCGACCAGCGCGCCCACGCCCTGCGAGATGACGATGGGCTGCACGAGGTCCGCCAGCGAGATGAGCAGCACCGTGCCGACGACCATCATCACGTAGCGGCGCTGGGTGGCCAGATAGCGGAAGATGCGGCGGGCCAGCGCGATGTCGGAATAACTGCGGTCGTAGGCTTCGGCGTCGAGGCCGTCAAACATGATTCACGCTCGTCCTGTGTCTGTTCGGGCGGTCGATCCCGGCTCGGATGCCGCCTGGACCGCCGGTTCGGAAGGGGTATCGCTCGCGCCGCCCTCGTAGGTGGCGAAGATACGCCGGTACGCCTCGGATGTGCGCAGCAGGTCATCGTGTGCGCCGATGGCCGCCACCACGCCCTTGCGCAAGACGACGATCTGGTCGGCCCAGCGGATTTGTGAGAGCCGGTGCGTGATCAAGAACGTCGTGCGCCCGCGCGTGGCCTGGAAGATGGCGCGCTGAATCTGGTCCTCGGTGGCGCTGTCGATGGCGCTCGTCGAGTCGTCCAGGATCAGGATGCGCGGGTCGGTCAGGAAAGCGCGGGCCAATGCGATGCGCTGCCGCTGCCCGCCGGAGAGCGTCACGCCGCGCGAGCCGACCACGGTGTCGTAGCCGTCTTTGAAGCCCGTGATGAAGTCGTGGGCCTGGGCAGCGCGCGCCGCCGCCTCGATCTCCGCCCATTTCGCGCCCGGCTTGCCAAAGGCGATGTTTTCCGCGATGGTGCGCGAGAACAGGAAGATGTCCTGCTCGATGATCGACACCTGGGAGCGCAGCGCTTCCATTTGCCAGCCGCGCACGTCCACACCATCGACCAGCACGCGCCCGATCTGCGGGTCGAAGGTGCGGTTGATGAGCCGGGCCAGCGTGGATTTGCCGGAGCCGGTCTGCCCGACGATGGCGACCACCTGCCCCGGCTTGGCCTCGAACGAGACGCGCGACAGGGCAGGTTGCGCCGCGCCCGGATACTGGAAGGTGACGTTGTCGAAGCGCACGCCGCCCTGGATCGGCGCGGCGTGGCCAGCGCGGTTGGCGTCCAGGTCGGTGCGCGCCGTGATCAGGGCATAAATGCGCCGCCCTGCCGCCAGGCCGAGCGACATCTGCGAGAAGGCAAACAGCGAGGTCCACACCGGGAAGCCGAACAGGTTCAAAAAGCCCATGTAGGCGATGACCTGCCCCACGTCGATCAAGCCCTGGCTGAACAGGATGACGGCATGCAGGAAAGCCCCGCCGATGGCGATGCCCAGCAGCAGCAGCGGCACGAACTTGGCTTCCACGTCGCTCTGGCGCACGAAGGCGTCGCGCACGGCGGTGGACGTACGAACGAAGCTCTCGATCTCGCGGTGTTCCTGGGATGCTCCCTTGACCGTCTCGATGCCGTCGATGACCTCGGCCAACCCGGCGTTCATCTCTCCGAACCGGTTGCGCACGTCCTCGGTCAGCGGCGCAAGCTGTACGGAATAGACGCGCAGCGATACGGCCAGCGCGATGATGAAGGCGACCGGCGTGAGGAGCAGGGCCGGGTGAATGGACGGGGCGAGGAAGAGCGGCATGACCAGGAACATGCTCGCGCCGATGAGCAGGTTCATGCCGGGATTGAGCA
>JADZBY010000767.1 GCA_020851855.1 Anaerolineae bacterium | reverse complement strand
GACGGCGACGTGCCCGCCAGCCTGCCCGCCTTCGCCGGGTTCTCGACCGGCTTCAAGATTTACCAGGGCGCGGACCTGGGCGAATACACCGCCTTTTTCTCGAACAGCCTGGGCGGCGTGGATTTGCTGCGCGAGATGGGCGCACCGGCGGCGCACTGCATCTACTTCGGCATCGACCAGGACGTGTACAGCCCACTCGACGCGCCGCAAGACATCGACGTGTTCTTTTTCGGCCACTCGCGCGAGTACCGCGAGGAGTGGATCGACGGCATGATCACGCACGCCAGCCGCGCCCTGCCCGACCGGCGCTTTGCGGCGCGCGGCTGGGGCCTGGGCGACCTGGGCCGGGCGCAAAGCCTGCCGTACCTGTCCTTCAACAAGCTGCGCGAATACGTGTGCCGCAGCCGCATCAACCTGTGCATCACCCGCAAGGCGCACACTTCGGTGTACGCCTCGTCCAGCTCGCGCCTGTTCGAGCTGGCCAGCTTTGGCGCGTGCATCGTGGCCAACCCGTACCTGGGCATCGAGGAATGGTTCGAGCCGGGCAAGGACCTGATCATCGTGCACAGCGCCGAGGAAGCCGTCGAGCGCTACCGCTGGCTGCTGGGCGACGAGACCGCCCGGCGCGCCCTGGGCGAAGCGGCCCGGACGCGCTTCCTGCAATCGCACACCTTCCGCCACCGCGCCGCGCAGCTGGTGGACATCGTCAAGGGCTACCTGTGAGCCTGAACAGTCTCAACGGCCTGATCGCCCTCGCGGCGACGGGCGTCGGCCTGTCGTTCATGGTCTTGTGGGCGCGCGCCCTGCTGGGCCGGGCCGAGCGCGACCCGCTGCTCATCGCGCTCACGACTCTGGCGCTCAGCGTGGGCGCTCTGTCGTTGATCCTGCTGTGGCAGGGCATCCTGACGCCGCCGCTCGATTGGCGTAGTGCGCTGATCGCCGCGCTGGCGGTCGGCGCGGCGGGCGGATTCGCCTTTTGGCGGGCGAAGGGCGGAGAGCGCACCGCAGAGCGCCCGGACGACTCGCCGCGCGACTGGTTGGCGTGGCTCGCGGTGGCGGTGGTCGTCCTGATCTGCGCCCTGATCCTGTTCAACGCCGTCTACTGGCCCTTCTCCATCGATGACGCGGTGACCATCTACGCCCGGTATGGCAAGGAAATCTGGCAGACCGGGCAATTGCCGCGCGGTACGCTGTACGAGACGTACCCGATGCTCGTCCCGCTGTGGTATGCCTTCACACATGGCGCGGCGGGTGGTCTGGACCAGGGATTGGCGCGCCTGATCCCGGCCCTGCTGTCGGTCGGGGCCATCGGGGCGAGTTTCTTGCTGGGCCGGGAGTTGTACGGCGGCAGGACCGGCCTTGCGGCGGCGCTGCTGGCGGCGCTCACGCCGATGGTGACGCACTGGGCGTCGACCGGCTACGTCGATCTACCCACCGGCTTCTTCATCGGCATGAGCGCGCTGTTTCTGGCCCGTCACGCGCGGCGCGGCGGCTGGACAGACACGCTGCTGGCCGGGTTGATGGGCGGATTGGCGGCCTGGACGAAAAACAGCGGCCTGCTGATCGCGCCGTCGCTCGTCCTATGGCTGATCTACCGGGTCCTGGCCGGGCAGAGCAAACCGGGCGCGGCCTTGCGCCACGGGGCGATCCTGGCGCTCGGCATGGCGATCACCGCCGGGCCGTGGTACGCGCGCAATGTGCTCACCGCCGGGCTGATCGTGCCGCCCACGGGCTGGACGTGGCTGGCGCAGCGCACGCTGGCGAACCTGTTCCCCTTCGTGCAGGACGACCGTTACCTGCCGGTCGGAGCGCTGTTCGTCGCCGGGCTGCTGTGGTTCATGGGGCGCGCCATGTGGAGCCGGGGCCGCGACTGGCGGGCGGCGCTGCTCGTGATCCTGTACGGGCCGTTTTTCGCGGCGTGGTGGACGCTGGTATCCTATGACGAGCGTTTTCTGCTGGCGCTGACGCCGCTCGTCGCGGTGATGGCCGCGCGCACCGTGCTCGACGCGGCGGGCTGGCTCGCGGTGCGCATCCGGTTGCGGCCCGCATTGGCCCACGCGCTCGCCGCGCTGATCATCCTGGTCACAGCGCTGCCCGCCGCCGCCGCCGCGCTCGATTTCAAGGGCGAGCTGCTGCGCCGGCCGCTGATGGGCCTGGACGAACGCGCCCGCATCGCGCTCGGCCCGCGCCACGCCATCGCGCGGGAGATCGCCGCGCTGCCGCCCGGCTCGCGCGTCTGGCTGAGCGATCCGATCCTGACCTATCACGCGGGCGGCGGGCCGGTCCAGGTCACGCTGGGCGGCCCACCGACGCGGGAATCGCTGGCCGGGTATGATTACGTGGTGCTCGATCCGGGGGCGGACAGCGCGCCCGCCGGTCTGGCCGACGCCGCGCCGCGCTTCGAGGCGGGCGGCTACCGGCTGTACCGTGTGACGGGGGAATGAGGGTGTGTGGAAGATGCAGATTGGTGGTGTGCCCGTAAAACGCCTTCTCGTTGCGCTTCTGCTCATCGCGGTCGTTGCCCCGCTTGCGCCTGCCGCCGGTCAGGCAGCGGAGCCGTCACTGACCATCGGCGTCGTAGACCCGATCCCGGCGCTCGATCCCGCCGCCAGCATGAGCTTTTTCGACTGGGACGTGCTCTCGACCCTCAGCACCGGCCTGACGTGGCAGATTCCCGGCACGGCGGAGTATGCGCTGGCCCTGGCCGCCGGCCACGAGGTGAGCGCCGACGGGCTGGAGCACCGTTTCACGCTG
>JADZBY010000766.1 GCA_020851855.1 Anaerolineae bacterium | reverse complement strand
GGAAGCGATCATCGCTGCCGTGCCGTCCATGCGCGCCAACCGCATCATCCCGCGCTATTCGGAATGGAACGACACCTTCTGGACGCAGTTCGCCAACCCGCTGATCCTGCGGGAGACGGACCGCACGGCGGAAGAGCTGGCCGCCGAAGTGCGCCCCGCCCTTGAAGAGTTCCTGCCGGGCATGGAGTAGCGCAAGCATCCTGCGTGTGGCCTCGCCCCAGGCGCGTTTCCACGCGGGAGAGCGCCTGAGATAAGGCCATCCACCCTCACCTCGGCCCTTCGCCGCATGGCGAAGGGCCGAATCACAGGCCGCAACCCGTATCGCTCGCGTTTCGCACTGAGGGAGAGGGGGCTGCGGGAGTGAGAGGGCCATCGCGCCCTGAACTGAATGGACCAGCAAATAACGGCAGAAGGCGGGATGACCTATGGATCCAGGTCCGCTGGGAACGTATGTCCCAACCCTGGTGCGCTATGTGGGCGTGGCGCTGGGGCTGGGCGTGCTCATGTTCATCGTCTACCGCGTGCAGTTGCGGCTGGGCGTGCGGCGTGAAGGCGCGACGGGCCGGGCGCTGGTCATGCCGTGGGTCGTCGGCTTCCTCATCTTCACCCTGTTTCCCATCGCCGCGTCGTTTTATCTCAGCTTCACCGAATATCGCCTGTTCACGCCGCCCAAGTGGATCGGCACGGAGAACTACAACCGGCTGTTCACGCTGAGCGCGGGCGCGCTCGAGTCCGCTGAGCAGCGCAGCAGCGAGGTGCTCGCCCCCCGCCACCAGGAGATTGTGCGGGTGCAGATCGGGAACGGCGGGTTTGCGATTGGGGCGCGCGAGGCCGATTTCTGGCGCTCGGTCCGCCTGACGCTGCTCTACGGGTTGATCACGGTCCCGCTCGGCCTGTTTGGGGCGCTGGCGGTCGCCCTGCTGTTGAACCAGCGCGTCAAAGCGCTCGGCTTCTGGCGGGTGCTGTTTTACATGCCCGCCATTTTGCCGGCTGTGGCCACGGCGCTGTTGTGGCGCTGGATTTTCTCGCCGCAGTCGGGCCTTCTGAACGGCGTGTTATCGCCGTTGTTCAACCTTTTTGGGATTGACCCGCCGCGCTGGTTTTCGGACCCGAACCTGGTCATGCCGGCGCTGGTGATCATGAGCCTGTGGGGCGTTTTTGGCGCGAACACGGTCATCTTGCTGGCGGGCCTCAAGGGCATTCCGACCGAGTTGTACGAGGCGGCGGACATCGACGGCGCGAACAACCTGGTCAAGTTCTGGCGGGTGACGATCCCGATGCTCAGCCCGGCGCTGTTTTACAACCTGGTAACGGGGACCATCGCGGCGATCCAGGGCGGCTTCGAGATCGCGGCGTTCATCCCCATCCCGGCCAGTTCTGGCACGTTCCTGAACTGGCTGATCTACCAGCAGGCGTTCAACTACCGGCAGATGGGCATGGCCTCGGCGATGGGCTGGCTGACGTTGCTGCTCATCCTGGTCCTGACGCTGCTGATCTTCCGTTCGTCGCAGGCGTGGGTCTTCTACCAGGGCGCACGCGAGGGGAAATAGCCGATGACGAGTACCACACTGAACGACATGCGCACTCCTCTGATGCGGGATGATCCGGCAGCCCGGCGGCGGCAGCGCGCGTATGTAACTCAGCAGGTCATCATCTACGGCCTGCTGCTCTTCGGCGCGTTGGTCGTGCTCCTGCCGATGATCTGGATGATCTCGACCTCGCTGAAGACCGAAGAGCAGCTTTTCCTGCCGGGCATCAACCTGATCCCACGGCCCATCGCCTGGAGCAACTACATCGAGGTCTGGGATCGGCTGGGCAGCATCGCGCCGGGCATGACTTTCACCCGCATCATCGGCAATACGCTGTTCATCACCATCCTGGCCATGATCGGGGAGATCTTCAGCGCGTCGCTGGTGGCCTATGGCTTTTCGCGCTTCGAATGGCGCGGGCGAAACCTGCTGTTCACCATCGTGCTGGCCACGGTCATGATTCCCAGCATCATCACGCGCGTGCCGGCGTACCTGATCTGGAAGGAAATTGGCCTACTCGGCTCGTATGACCCGCTCACGTGGCCGTCGCTGTTCGCCTGGGGGCCGCTGTACATCTTCCTGATGCGCCAGTTCTTCCTGTCCATCCCGCGCGAGATCGAAGAGGCGGCCATCATCGACGGCGCGAACGTGATGCAGGTCTACCTGCGCATCATGCTGCCGCTGATCCGCCCGATCATGCTGGCCATCGCCGTCTTTTCATTCCAGGGCAACTGGAACAACTTCCAGGGGCCGCTGCTCTATCTCACCACGCCGCAGACGTTCCCGCTGGCCACGGCGGTGCGTTTCTTCGACCAATCGCTGTCCAAAGAAGCGCCGCTCTGGAATTACATGATGGCGCTCACCGTGCTGATGGCCATCCCGGTGCTGGTCATCTATTTCCTGGCGCAGAAGCAGTTCATCGAGGGCATCCAGATCGGCGCGGTGAAGGGGTAGGTATTGCCCGGCCCTGAAGGGACCGGGGGGCGATGGCGCGGGGGGATGGATATGCCCGGCCCTGAAGGGACCGGGCTGAATGTACAAAGCCCTGACGGGCTACATACGCTATCCCAGCCCGCAGGGCTTCGCAGGTTCAGCCCCGTGCTTCAGCGCAGGGCGACGGCGCGGGGGCGATGGATACGCCCGGCCCTGAAGGGACCGGGCTGAATGTACAAAGCCCTGACGGGCTACATACGCCATCCCAGCCCGAAGGGCTTCGTAGGTTCAGCCCCGTGCTTCAGCGCGGGGGCGATGGCGACGGCGGGGCGGTGTTTATTGGAATGCATCAAGGGGTATGTAATGGCTCGTTACCTGGCGTTCTTCCTGATCCTGGTGCTGGTGATCCCTGGCGCGGCGGCGGCACAGCCAGCGGGTGAAGATGACCTCGTGAACCTCTCACACCTGAAATTCCTGACCGAGCCGGTCACCGTGGACGGGCGCGAGATGGCCATCGTCCACATCTATTCCGAGTACCCGAATTACCGCTGGGTGGATGCATCCGGCGAGGGCATCAGCGCCGTGGACGACGTGGCGCGCGCCGCCGTGGTGTACCTGTGGCAGTACGAGCGCACCGGCGACGCCGAGTTGCTCGACTGGGCGCGCCTGTGCCTGGAGTTTGTGCGCTACATGCAGGCCGAGGACGGCGCGTTCTACAACTTCGTCTTCGACCGCGAGGGCACGATCAACCGGACCGGCGGCACGAGCCACAAGAGCCTGGAATGGTGGGCGATGCGGGGGCTGTGGGCGCTGGGCGAGGGCGTGCGCGTCTTCGACGGCGTGGACAAAGCCTATGCCGATACGCTGGCCGAGACGTACCAACGCACCGAGCGCGCCATCGCCGGGCTGGTCGGCGCGCCGGGTGAGATGATAGAGCTGTACGGGCTGAAGATTCCGGCGTGGCTGCCCAGCGGCGCGGCGGATTCGACCGGCGTCGGGCTGCTGGGTATGGTCGCCTATTACCGGGCGCGCCCGAACCAAGCCACCGCCGACCTGATCGCGCCCATCGCGGACGGCATCGCGGCGTTTCACTACGGCACACACAACCGCTACCCGTTCGGCGCGCATCCCAATACGACCGGCGCGCCGCTGTTCTGGCACGACTGGGGCGCGCACATGGGGCACGCGCTGGTCGAGGCGGGCATGGCGCTCGACCGGCAGGACTGGATCGAGGTCGCCGCCGATGAAGCGAACTCGTTTCTGCTGCGCCACCTCGCCTTTGAGCGCTTCCGCAACCTGGGCGTCGTGCCCGACCGGCTGAACCAGATCGCGTATGGCACGAACATGCTGGTGCAGACCTACATGGCCCTGTACCGCGCCACGGGTGATGAGCAGTACGCCAGGTACGGCGGGCTGGCGGCAAGCTGGCTGTTCGGCAACAACATGGCGGGCGTGCAGATGTACGATCCGGACACCGGGCGCGTCTTTGACGGCATCAACGGCCCGACGGCGTGGCGCGTCAACCGCAATTCGGGCGCGGAGTCGACCATCGAAGGGCTGCTGTCGCTCCAGGTGGTAAATGACGTGCCCGCCGCGCGGGATTTGCTGTACGTGACGCCCGTGGAGTACCGCCCGTGGCGCATCGTGCAGGCCGAAGACGGCGCGCGCATCACGGGCGAGCCGATTTATTACCGCGCGACGTGGACCGGCACATCGGAAGCGAGCGCCGGGCGCTTCGTGGGCCTCGGTCCGGGCGACGAGATGGAACTGAGCGTGCGCGTGGACACGGAAGATCGGTATCTGCTGTACGTCGCGCTGGAGCGGCAGGTTGAACAGGCCCGCGCCGAGCGCGCCCGCGCAGTACGTGTCGAGACGCCGCCCGTCATCGATGGCGCGCTGGATGATCCGGCCTGGGAAGGCGCGCAGGCGTTGGCGTCGAATACCCGCGAACAGTTTTTGCGCGGCGCGGGCGGCTGGGCCGGGCCTGCCGTGGACAGCCACACCCTGCGCCTGGCCTGGGATGACGAGCGCTT
>JADZBY010000765.1 GCA_020851855.1 Anaerolineae bacterium | reverse complement strand
GCCGTCGGCTGCGCCTGGCGCGTCGCCCAGGACCGAAAGCCTTATCAGGTCAGGGTAGCGATACCAGCCCGTGAAAAGCCGGTACACGCCCGGCGCGCTTCCGGCGGGCACGTCGATGTGAACAGCTTCGATCCACGTCTGCGGCGCGTCCCAGGCCGTTGTCGGGAAGGTGTTCTCGCCCGGCGCGCCGTCAAACTGGGCAACTGGCTGGCCATCCGCGCCGACCATGTGCACGAACAGGTGATAATCGCCCGGCAAATGCTGAGTCGCGCGCCATGTCGTTTCCACGGTGAGCGCCTCGCCGGGCATGATCCGCGCCGGCGCGCGGAATCCGAGCAGCGACAGGCCAGTGTCCAGCGCCACCGGCTGCTCGCGGAAAGCCATCTCGCCCGCCGGAGCCGCCTCAATGGCGAACAGGGCAAGGCTGGCGCAAGCGAATTGCCCGGCGGGCAGTGTGCAGCCGCCATTCGGTTGCGCCGCCCCGTCGATCAGCAGGCAGGTCGGCGCAACCGGCGCAGGTGTACAGTTTTCCGCCGTCTCCAGTCGCAAGGTGTGGAAGCCCGGCGCGGCGCGTGTATGAAAAACCAGCGTCCGCCGCCCGGACACGGCGAAGGACATCACGTGCTCGCCGTCCAGCGCGATTCTCAACGTGCGCGGTGCGACAAGCGGCGCGATGTCCAGCCGCCAGACCAGATCGCCCTCGCCCGCTGCGGTGAAATACACCTCGCCGCGCGGCACACGATCCGGCGTACCAGTCAGCCAGTACGCGCCCGACTCATCGTGCGGCCAGCCGTCCGGCGCGAGCGTGAACAGCGGCCCGGCGGGTAGGGGGTCGCCGGCTGGGACCGCGTACACCGCCCGCCACTCGTCAACGTACAGGGCCGGGCCAAAGGCGCGCTCGGCAAAGGCCAGCGTCGGCTCCCAGTCCAGCAGCGCGCGGTGATAGACGATCACGTCCGCGCCGCGCGCCCGGAGCAACCCGCGCGCTGTGGCCTCATCCGCCAGCGCGCCGGTCGCCGCGTCCGACAAGAGAGCCAGTCGCGCCGGGTCCACGCTCGTCCCGCGCGACACGTACCCGGCGATGAGCGGATGGCCGTGCGCGGTCTGCTCGTACAGCGCGTCTTTTTGCGCCACCGGGTCGTTCCAGGGCACGTCAAACACGGCGCGCACGTCGTCCCGTTCGCGCAGCGCCGCAAAAACACCCGGCAGGGCCGCCGGGATGACCGGGAAGGGCCAAAAAAGCTGGTACTCGAACAGGATCACGACGGCCAGCGCGCCGGATAGCGCCGCCTGGACGCGGACCCGGCGCGCGCGCCCCACTATGACGTGCAAACCGAAGGCGGCCAGCACGCCGAGCGCCAGCCCGGCGGTCACGTTGAAGCGGCCCGGCGTGCGCGTGATGTCCACGATGGGCAAGTCTTGAAAGAGCGCCCAGGGCAGGGCAAGGTGTGTGCTGAGGCCATCGATGGTGAGGCGTACCGGCTGGTCGCGCCACTTGAGCAGCGGTCCGAGTGAAAGAATCATGCCACCCAGGGCGATGACCAACCACAACTGCGCGCTCTTTCCCCGCCGCCATAGCGTGGTCAGCGCCAACACCGCCGCGACGACGCCCACATACGCTGCGCCTTCGGTATTATTCGCGCCGAGCACGTCGCGCGTAAAGTCGGGCAGTCCGCGCGTCCAGGGCGTGAAGGGCGACGGCGAAACGAAGGCCAGCAGATCGGCGCTGTAGCGCACGCTGCCGCCTTCTTGCAGGTAGGCGGGCCGCTCTGGCGCGAGCGCTTCAGCGACGAGCGGCAGGTAAAACGGGACCAGCAGCAAGAATCCGCCGCCCAGCATCCAGGCGATCTGCCCGGCAGCGCGTGGGCGGAGCGCCCATCGCCGCGCCACGAACACATACCCGCCGCCAAAGAGCAGCAGCGGCAGCAGGCCATAGACCGGGAAAGTGAAATTGCTCAGGCCGAGCGCCAGGATCGCCGCCGCGCCGAGCAGGATCGTGCGCCGGTCGCCGCGCCCGGTCGCGATGCGCCACAGGGACAGGGCGAGCAGGGGCAGGCCGTAGTTGGACAGTGGATTCACGTGCCCGGCGGCCAGGTGGCCTTGTTGGGCAGGAAAGGCCATGAAGACCAGGCCGCCGATGAGCGCCGCCAGCATCATGGCGGGCGACGGCGCAGCGTGTTCCAGGAGCAGGCAGCGGCACAGCCAGTATGCGCTCAGCCCGTTGAGGATCAGGATACCCATGAGGAACACGTTGAAGCCCGCCACCGGGCCGACGAGCAGGCCGAGCAGTGCACCGGGCCAGTAGATGAGCGGCTGGGCGGCTTGTGTGGCGCTGAACAGGCCATCGGGATAAGCGAACAAGCTTTGCACGAAGGGATTCTGCCCGGTTGTCAGGGCGTGCCCGGCCCACCAGCCCAGCCGCACGTATTCGAAACTATCGCCCCAGCCGCCGCCCGCAATAACCGTCCCGATCTGCGTGACAAGCGGCCAGGTGATGAACAGCGCTGCCACGCCGTACACGAGCGTCGGGGGAACCAGCCCCATCCACAGTGCGGCG
>JADZBY010000764.1 GCA_020851855.1 Anaerolineae bacterium | reverse complement strand
CGGACTGGCGCTGCTGGCGGTTGGGCTGGCGGGCGGCGGTTATGCCGTGGCGACCGCGCTCGAAGAACAGGACACGTTCTGCATCTCGTGCCACACCGCGCCGGAGATCACCTATTTCAACCGGGCGCATATCGAGCTCGACCACCCGGATATGCCCGCGCAGGACCTGTCTACCGCCCATTACACCGCCGCTAAGGCCGCCGGAGAAGCGCCTTTCCGCTGTATCGATTGTCACCGGGGCGATTCGAGCGTAGGCCACCGCGTGGCGGCCATCGCGCTCGGCGCACGGGATGTGGGCACGTTTGCGCTGGGCCGCGATAACCCGGCTATCGAGAAATTTCGCACCGGATCGGCGTGGCTGGCCAATGCGTCGTGCGCGACGTGCCACGCCGACAGCCTGGCCCGCCTGGATGGCATCAACAACCACTTTCACAGCTACTTGCCCGAAACGCGGCTGGCCGTGCAGCGCGGCGCGGAGCTGGTCATCGGGGATGCGCTGCGGCAGGTCCTTGCCGACACGCCGAACCCGGACCCCGCGCTGACCGAGCTGCATACCGTCGAGGTGGACGTGCTGTGCTCGGACTGCCACCAGGCCCATCACGCGCTGCTGGACGGCCCACAGACCTTCTTCATAGACGAGACGCTGCGCAACCAGACGTGCGTAACGTGCCACGTCGCCGCCGGGCAAGGGCCGCAGAGTGTGGACGATCTCGAGGGGGAATGACTGATCCGCGCCGCGTGAGGGCCAGTACGCCCCGCGCTGAAGCACGGGGCTGAAGCTACAAAGCCCTGGCGGGCTGAAATACGCTTTCAGCCCGTCAGGGCTTCGTCGTTTCAGCCTGGACCTTCAGGTCCGGGCGCTGCGAGCCGGTCCTGTGTGTGAGAATCCAAAAGTACGGGGCTGAGTGTACGAAGCGCCATCCTGGTTCCCGCCGTCATCGTTCAGCCGGGAGCGCCCCGCGCTGAAGCACGGGGCTGAAGCTACAAAGCCCTGACGGGCTGGAATGTGCTTTCAGCCCGTCAGGGCTTCGTCGTTTCAGCCTGGACCTGAAGGTCCAGGCGCTACTATCCGCGTTTGCCGGCCCCGAACCGCCGGCGCAGGTTACGCCCTGACCCGCATCTCCGCCAGCACGTCGCGCATGGCCCGCACAGCATGTTCGACGCGCTCCGGCGTGATCCAGTAGTGCGTCACGGCGCGGAAATGCGGCCCGCCGCGTAAGATCACGTTGCGCGCCCTCATCTCCGCCACGAACGCCGCCGCGTTCACGCGCTCCGGGATGGAGAAGTGCACCATGTTCGTGCGGATGTGCACAGGCCGGACGGTGACGCCTTCGATAGTCGCCAGCCCGTCGGCAAGCATCTGCGCCGTGTGGTGATCCTCGGCCAGCCGGGCGCGCATGTCGCGCAGGCCGATCAGCCCCGCCGCCGCCACAATGCCCGCCTGGCGCATGCCGCCGCCCAGCGACTTGCGGACGCGCAGCGCCTGGGCGATGAACGGGCGCGATCCGACCAGCAGCGAGCCGAGCGGCGCACACAGGCCCTTGCTCAGGCACAGCTGCACCGAATCGACCGGCTCGGCAAGCGCGCGCGGCTGGACGCCGAGCGCGGCGGCGGCGTTGAACAGGCGCGCGCCGTCGAGGTGCACGACCAGGCCGCGCCGGTGCGCCAGATCGCCCACCTGGGCGGTGTACTCGGCAGTGATCGGCGCGCCGCCTGCGCCGTGCACGGTGTTTTCCAGGCATACCAGGCGCGTGTGCGGAAAGTGCGGATCGTCTTCGCAGATCGCGCCCTCGATCTCGTCGAGTGGCAGCGTGCCGTCGAATTGCACGTCGAGCGGGTACATGCTGATGCCACCCAGCACGGACGATCCACCCGCCTCGTAGGCGAACATGTGCGCCTTTTTGGAGACGATGAGCTGGTCGCCGCGCGCGCAGTGGGTGAGCGCCGCCGCCAGATTGCTCATCGTGGCGGTGGGGAAGTACAGCGCCGCCTCTTTGCCGAGCAGATCGGCGGCGTAGTCCTGAAGCTCGATGATGGTCGGGTCTTCGCCGTATACGTCGTCGCCCACGCGCGCGTCGGCCATCGCCTTACGCATGGCGGGCGTCGGGTGCGTCACGGTATCGCTTCGCAGATCGATGGTGTCCATGGGAGTCCTGGAAATCGTAGATGAAACGAGTGGCACGATTGTAACACTGTGTCGCTAACATCGCGCCGGTACGGGGCCGTTGGGTCCCGTCCCCGACGTGACTTAAGATGTTTTTGTTGCAACTCCTTGTTATCCACGTGAGGGCAAGGGTGGTATCCTTTACACATGGCGCAATCTGAACAATTGCGCATGTCCAACCTAAGAGCTTGGAGCACCTGTGTCAAGCCTCAACGTTCAAACCAAACAGATCTACCTGCAATGCGTCCACTGCGGCCACAGCATGTTATACGAACGACCGCTGGCGGCCTGCACACGCTGCGGAGAGAACATCCTCAAAGCGCGCTACGACCTGCAAATGCTGCGCGAGACGAACTGGATCGAGAAAGTCAAGCAGCGCGAGCCGGGCCTGTGGCGCTATCACGAGCTATTGCCGCTGCACAGCACGGACAACATCGTCAGCCTGGGCGAAGGCGGCACGCCGCTATTGCACGCCCGCAACCTGGGCATGATGCTCGGCCTGAAGAACCTGTACATCAAGGACGAGCGGCAGGGGCCAACGCACTCGTTCAAGGACCGGCAGGCGTCGGTCGCCATCTCGGTGATGCGCGAACAGGGCATCGGAGAGGCGGTGCTCGCTTCCACGGGCAACGTGGCCATCGCCTATTCCGCATATGCGGCGCGCGCCGGGATCAAGATGTGGGCGTTCCTGACCAGCATGGTACCCGGCGAAAAGATGCGCGAAGCGGCCATCTACGGCGGCGAAGTCATCAAAGTGACCGGCACGTATGACCAGGCCAAGATCGTGGCCGAGAGCTTTGCCCGCAGCAAGGGCCTGTACATGGACAAGGGCATCAAGAGCATCGCTGCCGTGGAGAGCATGAAGACGCTCGCCTTCGAGATCGCGCAGCAGCTCAACTGGCGCACGCCGGACTGGTTCATCCAGGCGGTCAGCGGCGGGATGGGGCCGATTGGCGTGGCGAAGGGCTTCGAAGAGCTGATCGCGCTGGGCCTGGTGGACCGGATGCCCGCGCTGGGCATCGTGCAGGCGGCGGGCTGCGCGCCGATGATCAATGCCTACAAAGGCGGTCGCCGCGTCGCCACGCCCGTGGAGAACCCACAGACGCTCGTGGCGACGCTGTCCACCGGCAATCCGGGCCGCAGCTACGAGTTGCTGTTCGACCTGATCAACGAGCACGGCGGCACCATGGAAGACGCCACCGACGAAGAGACGTTCAACGCGCTCCGGCTGCTGGCGCGCACCGAAGGGCTATCCGTTGAGCCAGCTACCGCCGTGGCGTTCGCGGGCCTGATCAAGCTCGCCCGGCGTGGGATCATCAAACAGGACGAACTGATCGTTATCAACTGCTCCGGCCACACCTTCCCGGTCGAGAAGCACATCCTGGGCGACGAGTACGCGCGCAACCTGGACGTGAGCGCCCAGGCGCACCGCATCTCGCTGCCGGAAGAAGGCCTGCTCTCCGCCCTGGAGCAGATGGAAGAGCGCATCCACCGCATCGTCGTCATCGAAGACAATCCGGACGCGGGCCGCCTGATCAGCCGCATCCTCAAGATTCAGGGCCGCTACGAGGTGCACGTCGCGTCGGGTGGGGCCGACGGCGTGGTCATGGTGGACCGCATCAAGCCGGACCTGGTGATCACCGACCTGATGATGCCCGACGTGGACGGCTTCAGCGTGATCAACGCCCTCAAGTCGGACCCGAACACGGCCACCATCCCGATCATCGTGCTGACGGCCAAAGAATTGACCGTCTACGAGCGCGAGCGCCTGAGCGGCCAGATCGAGAGCCTCTTGCAGAAAGGCTCGTTTATGGACGAGCAGCTGTTGCAGAGCATTATCGATGCCTTACGCTGAGCGCCGCACACAACAGGATTGGTTTTTCCGCTCTGAGTTGAGAGTGAGCCACATACATGACCGACAAGACCACCATCCTGTACATTGAAGATGATCCCGGCAGCCAGGTGCTCGTCCAGCGCACGCTGCTGCACGCCGGCTACCGGGTCGTGGTCGCCTCTCGCGGGATAGAGGGCCTTGATCTCGCTGCCAAAGAGCTTCCCGACCTGATTCTGATGGACATCAACCTGCCGGACCTGTCTGGCCGGGAAGTCACCACGCGGCTGCGTAGCGACTCGCGCTTCCGCAGCGTGCCCGTCGTGGCGCTCACGGCCCAGGCGCAGGCCGGCGAGCGCGAAAAGACGCTCGTCGCCGGCCTGACCGGCTACCTGACCAAGCCCATCGACGTGGACCGCCTGCCGGAACAGGTCGCCACGTTTCTGGCGGGCCGCAAGGAATCTCTCAGCGTCGAGGCGCTGGCCGAAGCGCAGGCCGCCTATAACCAGGAACTCGTGAACCGGCTGGAGTCCAAGATTCGCGAGCTGGAGCGCAACTATTCGGAATTGCGCCGCCTGGACAAGATCAAAGAGGACTTCATCCAGCTTGCCGCGCACGAGCTGCGCACGCCGATGACGACGATCTACGGCTATGGGCGGCTCTTGCAGGAATCGCCCATCATCCGCAAGATTCGCGACGAGAGCACCGAGGTCCAGATTTTCCTGGACGGCCTGATCGAATCCATCGAGCGCATGACGGGCGTGATCAACGAAATCCTGACCATCTCGCGCATCGCAACAGGCCGGGTGGAGCTATCCGTCGGGCCGATCAACGCGGTGCGCATGATGGACAAGCTGGTCCAGGGCTTCCAGCCGGTGATCCAGCAGCGCCGTCTGGTCATGGAGTTTGACCCGAAGCAGTGGCCCGCGCTGATGCAGGGCGACTCGGACTTGCTGGCGCTGGCGTTCACCAATCTGGTGGGCAACGCCATCAAGTACACGCCCGACGGCGGCACGATCTCGCTGACCGCGCAACAGACGAATCACACCGTGACGGTGGCCATCAAAGACAGTGGCATCGGCATCGACAAGGCCGACCAAACGCGCATCTTCGAGCAGTTCTTCACCACGAACAATACGCAGCTTCACTCCACCAGCAAGACGGCGTTCCGAGGCGGCGGCCTGGGCCTCGGACTGGCCATCTGCCGGGGCATCATCGAGGCGCACGGCGGGCGAATCTGGGTGGAGAGCGAAGGCCGCGACGAGACGCGCAATCCGGGCAGCACGTTCTGGGTTGAGTTGCCACTCCAGGCGCGGATCATGAGTCCGCGCCGCGTCGTCACAGCCTAGGAGAATACGCCAGCCAATGGCAGACGAGAGCAGGCGGCAGCAAGTTATCCCCGTCCTTGCGCTGATCCTGTACCCGGTGTTCCTGGGTATGGCTCCGGTGCTGGGCAAGATGGCCTACAACGGCGGCTCCGATCCGTTCACCGTGGCCGCGCTGCGCACGGTGGTAGCGGCGGCCATCCTGTGGCTCGCCTACCTGGTCTTCTGGCGGCGTTACATCTTCATCTACCCGGCGGGCCTGTTGGGCTGCGCCACCATCGGCATCGTGAACGGCATCGGCTCCCTGTTTTACTACAACGGCCTGCTCACGCTGGATGCCTCGGTCGCGCAGCTTCTCAACGCCACGTACCTCATCTTCGTCATGATCCTGTCTGTGGTGTCGGGACGCCCGCTCACCCGGCGCACCATCCTGCGGGCCGGGGCGGCGCTCTTCGCCATCTTGCTCATCACGGGCGGTGGGCAGGGCGCGTTCAACTGGCTGGGCGCGGGGCTGATGCTGGCCAGCGCGTTGCTGTTCGCCGGGACGTTCATCCTGGGCCAGCGTGTGCTGTACGAGATGCCGTCGCAGACTGTGGCGCTGTACGTGTTGACCGCCATGGCCGTCGTCGTGGTCATGGCGCGCGTCGTGTACCGCTTCGAGTGGATTCCGCAGACGGGCGAGGCCACCGCCGCCATCTTCGTCCTGGGCCTGACCACAGCGCTCGCCCGGCTGACGATGTTCTTCAGCGTGAAGAAGATGGGCACGATGCAAACGGTGCTCGTCGGCATCAGCGAAACGGGCGTATCGCTGGTGCTGGCCTTCATGTTCCTGGGCGAAGCGCTCACGGTGCTTCAGTGGGTCGGGGTGGGAATCTTCACGGTGGGCTTGCTGGCCGTGCCGCTGCGCACCGTGGACAAGCGGGCCACCGGTGAGCAGCCGATCTTCATGCTTTCCAGCCTGGGCATCCAACGCACCAGCTTCAACCGGATCGCCTTTTTCCAGGCGTTTGGGCACACCCGCCACGAGCCGGTCGAAGACGTCACGCCGGAAGAGATGGACATGATCCGGCGCATGATGGAAGCGCCGCCACGTTTCGATCTGCCGCGCTAGCCCGTCAGCAGCAGAGCGGTGGCCGGTGGGAAGAGGTTTTCCGAGGCCCCGTCCTCATGCGGCGAGAGGTTCGGGGACGCGGTAAAGGGGCACGCGCAGCGAGGTCAGGCGTGCGCCCGCCGCTTTAGGCTCAGGCCGAGCCTTCCGTCTTGGTGCGGTACATGGGCACTTCGTAGTTGAGCAGCGATGTCCAGCCATCGCCCGCCACCATGCGCCGCGACTCCTCGTCCAGCTCGACGAAATAGGTCTGGTCGCCGGTCTTCAGCTCGATGGACAGGATGTCGCGCCCATCGTCTTCGAGGTGCTCGAAACAGCGCAGCTCGTAGCCTTCTGGGTAGCGCAGGAAGCGCCCCAGGCAACGCTCGCAGAACGCCAACTGTGCATCGCACACGTTCCGGTTGATCTTGACGCGCATGATCCGCTCTCCTCTCCGCTCGCACCATGTTGGTGACTCAATCCTACGCTCGATTGTCTAGAAGAGGTTAGTGTCAAAGATCATGAGTCTATTTGACACCCGTGAGCAATCCGGCGGCGAGGTGTCATGCGCCCGACGAGGACGGGGCAATCACGGTCCGGGACAATGCGCGCCGGGCGGTCCCGAGGTTGAGAAAATGTGCGTCTGCGCGTGCCAGTTTGATACCTTTGCCATAGAATAGAAAGGATTGAGCGCTCTCAGCCCAGAGATGGTATGGCTTCAGGGGCTTTCACCCAGGATAGGTGGAGAATGCTGATCACAAACGCAACCCTGGTCAACTGGACGCCTCGCCAGATTGACGCCGATCAGGCTGTGCTCATCCAGGGCGACCGGATCGTGGAGATCGGGGCGACTGCCGACCTGACAGCCCGTTACGCGGACGAAAAACGTTACGATGCGCGCGGCCAACTGCTGATGCCGGGCAATATCTGCGCGCACACCCATTTCTACGGCGCTTTTGCGCGCGGCATGGCCATCCCCGGCCCTGCACCGCGCGACTTCCCGGAGATTCTGCGGCGGTTGTGGTGGCCGCTGGACAAGTCGCTGACCATGCCGGACATTCGCGCCAGCGCGCTGGTGTGTCTGGTGGACGCCATCAAACACGGCACGACGACGTTGATCGACCATCACGCCAGCCCGAACGCCATTGACGGCAGCCTGGACGCCATCGCGGATGCGGTCGAGATGGCAGGCTTGCGCGCCGTGTTGTGCTACGAGGTGACCGACCGCGACGGCGGCGAAAAAGCGCGCGCCGGGATCGCGGAAAACGTGCGCTTCCTGCGCGCCGCCGAAGGACGCCCGCTCATCGCCGCGACATTTGGCCTGCACGCCAGCATGACCCTGTCCGACGCCACGCTGCGCGCCTGTGTCGAGGCCAATGCGCCGTTCGGGGGCGGCTTCCACATTCACGTTGCCGAGCACGAATACGACGAGGAAGACAGTCTGCTCCGGTCGGGCGTGCGGGTGGTGCGGCGCTTGCAGCGGGCGGGGATTCTCGGCCCGCGCACCATCGCGGCGCACGGCGTGCACGTCGATCCGTGGGAAATGGACATCCTGCGCGATACGGAGACGTGGGTCACGCACCAGCCGCGCTCCAACATGAACAACGGCGTCGGCGCAGCGCCCTTTGACCACATGATCCAGGGCGGGATCAAGCTGTGCCTGGGCAATGACGGCTTCAGCAACGATATGTTCGCAGAGTGGAAGGCGGCGTATCTGCTGCACAAGGTGGCCCATCGCGACCCACGCCGGGCCAACGGCGGCCTGATCGCCCAGGTGGCGACCGATCACAACGCAGCGCTGGCCGAGATGTTCTTCCCCGGCCAGACCATCGGCTGTTTGGCGGTCGGCGCGGCAGCGGATATGATCCTCGTGGACTATCATCCCTTTACGCCGCTGACCGGCGACAACCTGCCCTGGCACGTCCTGTTCGGCTTCGAAAGCTCGATGGTGACGGCTACCCTGGTAGCAGGGCGCGTGTTGATGTGGGACCGCCAATTGACCACGCTGGACGAAGCCGCCATCGCCGCCAACGCGCGCGCATTGGCCCCGGCGGTCTGGGCGCGTTATCACGATCACGCGATGGCCACGGCGTGAACCAGTGATTCAATCACCAATTCATGGAGGCGGACTTGAGCGAACGACCTGAGGAACTACGCACCCTGCTCACGGTCGCCGTTATTGGCGGGACGGGCAAAGAAGGCTCCGGGCTGGCGCTGCGCTGGGCGAACAGCGGCTACCGCGTCATCATTGGCTCGCGCGATGCGGCGCGCGCCATCCAGAAGGCCGAGGAACTCAACGCCAGCCTCGGCAATGCGTATCTGGCCGGCATGGAGAACCACGCCGCCGCGCAGGCTGCCGATCTGGTGGTGGTCAGTGTGCCCTACGATGCGCACGCCGGCACGCTGGAAGCCATCAAAGACGCCGTGCAGGGCAAGATCGTGGTCGATGTGAGCGTGCCGGTGGTCCCGCCGGACATTCGCACGGTGCATGTGCCGGCGGGCAAAGCCGTCGCGCTTGAGACGCAAGCCCTGCTCGGCCCCAATGTGCGCGTGGTGTCTGCCTTCCAGAACGTGAGCGCCTCGCACCTCAAGGACCTGGAGCACGAGGTCGCCTGCGACGTGCTGGTCACCGGCGACGACGCGGCGGCCAAAGAAGACGTGATCAAGCTCGTCGAAGCGGCGGGCATGCGCGGCATCGACGCCGGGCCACTGGCCAACGCCGTCGCCGCCGAATCGCTCACGCCGATCCTGATGTACATCAACCGGCGCTACAAGGTCAAGGGCGCAGGCATCGTCATCACCGGCCTGGCGTGATACGGCGGGCCGGTGGCGGACGAGGCAGGCGTTGTCCGTGTGTCTCGGGTGGGCAGGCGGGCGGACGAGGCAGGCCTCGTCCCTACTCGACTCGTGGGGACAACGCCTGCATTGTCCGTCCGGACGTTGTCCGTGTGTCTCGGGTGGGCAGGTGGGCGGACGCGGCAGGCCTCGTCCCTACGCGACTCGTGGGGACAACGCCTGCGTTGCCCGTCCGGGCATTGTCCGTATGTCACGGGTAGGCAGGCGGGCGGACGCGGCAGGCCTCGTCCCTACGCGACTCGTGGGGACAACGCCTGCGTTGTCCGTCTGGGCATTGTCCGCGCCCAAGCCGCCTATTT
>JADZBY010000763.1 GCA_020851855.1 Anaerolineae bacterium | reverse complement strand
CCGAGCGGTGGCTGCACCGGGCGAGGGGAGAGCGGACAACGCAGGCGTTGTCCCTACGGAATGGCGGCGTAGGGACGAGGCCTGCCTCGTCCGTCCGTGTTCCGAGCGGTAGCTGCACCGGGCGAGGGGAGAGCGGACAACGCAGGCGTTGTCCCTACGGAATGGCGGCGTAGGGACGAGGCCTGCCTCGTCCGCCCGTGTTCCGAGCGGTGGCTGCACCGGGCGGGGGGAGAGCGGACAACGCAGGCGTTGTCCCTACGGAATGGCGGTGTAGGGACGAGGCCTGCCTCGTCCGCGTGTGTTCCGAGCGGTGGATACGGCGGGCGAGGGGAGAGGTTGTCTTCACCGATCCCCCCGCCCGGCGGAGTACATGGCTCGGATGACCTCGCCATCCACCGGCGGAACGCTCGTCAGGGCCAGATTCTCGGTGACGTGCTCGCGGCTTTTCATGCCCACGATGGCCGACGTGACGCCGGGGCTGGACCGCACGAACTGCAACGCGCGCTGGGCGTCCGTCTCCAGGCCGGTCAGGATGTCCGAGAGCTGCGGCATGACCGGATGGGCCAGCCGTCCCTGCATCAGCGGCGCGCTGGTCATCACCGTCAGGCCCAGGTCATTTGCCACCTGGATGGCGCTGGCAAATTCTTCGTTAAGCTGCTGGTTCTCGAAGGCAAACGCTTCGGTCATGAACAGGTTGTAGGGCAACTGCACGTAGCGGAAGTGGTGCCGCTGCCCGGCGACCTCGACCGCCATGCCGACCAGCTCGGTGAGCGACAGGTAGGCCGGGTCGCTGGTCAGGACGCGGAAGGCGGTCCACGTCGCCGCGCCGTAACTGGCGATGTGCCCGTTTTCCACGGCCAGCTCGAGCGTCTCCAGGGCGTCGAGCATCCGCGCCCGGAACGTGTCGTGAGAGATGGCGATGGACTGCGTTTCCGGGTTGTGCAGGTAGTAAATGTCGATGCACTCCACGCCGAGATTGGCGCGGCTCCAGGCGATCATCTGCTCCAGGAAGGCGGGCGAAAAACAGTGCTGGTAACGCGCGGCAAATTCGTGGGGGTTGACCAGCCCGTTATCCAGGAAGCGCTCGGCCACCCAGCGGCGCGGCTCGGCGGGTTGCTCCCCGTCGTAGGGCACGAAGCCGCCCTTCGTGGCGATGACCACCTGGTCACGGCGAAGCGCGCCCGCGTCCATCGCCCGGCGCAGCCAGCGGCCCAGGCTGCGCTCGCTGCGCTGGAAGCGGTAGTTGATGGCGCAGTCGAAGTGGTTGCAGCCCAGCTTGAACGCCGTCTGAAAGGCCGCCTCGTAGGCCTGATCGGCGGCGTCGTCCGGCTCGCCCAGGTACGTGCCCATGCCCAGCGACGACACCCACAGGCCATCGGCAGTGGGCCGGAAATTGGCGGCGCGGTCCGTCGGCTGGCGGTCCACGAAATGGCGAGTGCCTTCCGGCGTGGCGCGGTTGACTGTGTCCAAGATCGGCCCCTTTGCTTGGAAACCCTCACCCCTGGCCCCTCTCTCTCATGGAGAGGGGAATCGCCGGGCGGCATCGTGGCCGCCCCCTCTCTCATGGAGAGGCGAATCGCCGGGCGGCGTCTGGGCCACGCCCCTCTCGCTCTGAGGGAGAGAGGGACCGGGGGAGTGAGGGTAACCCTTTTCAGATGACTCCGGCCAGGATGGCGGCCACGAAGCCGAGCACAATCACGACGCCCAGCGCCAGCGCGCCCGTCCACGGCCACAACTCCGGGTCGAGGATGACGCCGCGCCGCCGGGCGATGCGCAGCGGCAGGTGGAAGATCGACCAGTACAGGATGGCGACGATGATCACCGCCGCGATGGGCAGCACAAACATGCCGCCCGACCAGATCACACCGCCCTGTTCATCGACCTGGGCCGGACGCCCCAGCGCCAGCAGCGCGATCCCGACCGGCGCGGCGATGACCAGCCCGACCAGCAGGCTGGCCAGGCTGAGGCGGATGGTATAGCCCCGGTCGATGATGGGTTCGCGCGCGCCCATGTCCGGGCCGTTTGGTGTGCGTTCCTCGGCCACGCCGCGCCCTTTCAGCGGTTCCTGATCGACCAATCGAAGCCGATGGCCGGATCGTCAAAGGCGATGCGCTGCTCGTCCGGCTCGCGCGGGTCGTAGGCCTTCGTGACGTGGTAAAAAAGCAGCACCGGCTTGTTGCCGATGACCTGGTAACCATGCGCGATGCCCGCCGGGATCAGGATGACGACGGGGTTGTCTTCGCCCGCGTACACCACCTGCGTCTGGCCGCACGTCGGGGAGCCGGGCCGCCGGTCATAGAGCACCACGCGCGCCATGCCGTCGGCCACGTACCACACATCATCCTGGTCGCGATGCCAGTGAAACGCTTTGATCACGCCCGGATATGTTTTCGTGAACGACGTCTGGCCAAAACGGCGCAACAGGCCGTCGTCGTCCCGCAGAATCTCGCGAAAATAGCCCCGGTCATCGCTGTGCGTGACGAGGGGCTTGATAACCACGTCGTGGATTTTCCCCATGCACCTCTCCGAAAAGACGATCACGACGCGCGGCGGTTGCTCTCGTCGCGGATGCCGAGCACCGCCAGCACGCCGGTCAGCACCAGATACAGCGGCCACAGATTCCAGGCCCCGGTCAGCGCCAGCACGCCGGTGAGCAGGACAAACGACGCGCCGCCGAGCGCTTTCTTGCCGTCGTTGGTGAGCCGCCCGTGCGTCTGGTAGTCGCTATAGGCGTTGTAGGCCGCCACTGCGCCCGGCGCAAGGATGAAGAAGGCCCACCAGTTGTTGAACAGACCAAAGCCCAGCCCGAATTGGGCCAGCATGAAGGCCACGCCCGCCGCGATCAGGCCCGCGCCCATAATCACCGCGCCTTGCCGCCCACCATCCCGACGGTGAGAGCGGCTCTCGCGGTAGTCGCGGCGCGCTTCGGCCAAACGCTCGCGCAGTTCCTCGCGCGTCTGGATGGGCGTGTTTCGGTAATCGGTCCGGCGCGGGGCGGGTTCGTCGCGGTCCAATTCTTCGGCGGCGAGGGATGCCAGATCGACCTCGTCGTCGGGCGCAAGCTCATCGTTCTTGAGCTTACGTTTCCGCTTTTCTTCGTAGTCGTCCAGATCGCCGTAATCGTCCGGCTGCCGCTGCCGCTGATAGGCCATGATGCGTCTCCGCTTTCCGCCGAGTGGGGCACGATTTTACCGTCCCGGCGCGTTCTTCACAATCGGTGGGTTATCCGAGCGAGGGTGAACGCATCAAACCGTCCTCACCCCCGGCCCCGCTCCATGCGCGCCATCCCCAGAGGGGACCCCCGACGGCATGGAGCGGGGAGATCGTCGGCTCTGAGTCGCGCTGTTCCCCCTCGCTACGCGGTACTCCACGTGGAGAGGGGTAGGGGGTGAGGCGCTTTTCCGGCCTGCCTCGGCCCATACTCTTGCTGGTTTGCCCGGCTATCCCAGCAGCGCCTCGCCGCCGTCGACGCGCAACACCTCGCCGGTGATGAAGGGCTGAGCGGCGAGAAAGGCCACCGCCCGCGCCACATCCGCCGGGTCGCCGGTGCGCCCGACCGGCAGACGCGCCCCGATCTGCGCCCAACGCTCCGGGCTGTTGCCCTCGTCGCGTAGGACCGGCCCCGGCGCGACGGCGTTCACCCGCACTTCCGGCCCCAGGCTAAGCGCCAGCGTCTCGGTGAGCATCTTCAGACCGGCTTTCGAGACGCTGTGCACGGGGAACGCCTTCCAGGGCCGGAACGCGCTCAGGTCGAGGATATTCACGATGCTGCCGCGCGCCTCGCGGAGCAGCGGGGCGGCGTACTGGCTGCACAGGAACGGCGCGGTCAGGTTCACGTCGAGCACCGAGCGCCACTCGTCAAGCGTCACGTCGAGGATGGACGCGCGCTGGAAGCTGGCGGCGCTGTTCACCAGCACATCCAGCCGCCCAAAGTGCGCCCGCACCGCGTCGAACATAGCGCGGATGGCGTCCGGGTCGCGCAGATCGGCCTGGTGGGCAACCGCTTCACCGCCCGCCGCCTGAATCTCGGCCACCGTCGCGGCGGCGTCTTCCGGGCTGCTGCCGTGGTGGATGACGAGCGTCATGCCGTGCGCCGCCAGTTCCAGCGCGATGGCCTTGCCCACCCGCCGCGCCGATCCGGTGACGAGCGCGATCTTCCCGCGCAAATCGATGGCTTGTG
>JADZBY010000762.1 GCA_020851855.1 Anaerolineae bacterium | reverse complement strand
TCGTCCCCGACCAGCGCCGTCATGCCCGCCGCCAGCGCGCGCACGTCGTTTGGGTCGACGAGCAGCGCCGCATCGCCCGCCAGCTCAGGCAGCGACGACGTGTTGCTGCACAGCACCGGCGCGCCGCAAGACATGGCCTCAAGCACCGGGAAGCCGAAGCCTTCGTACAGCGACGGAAAAACCAGCCCACGCGCCCCGCTGTACAGCGCCGCGATGTCGCCATCGGCCACGTAGCCCGTGACGATGACACGGCGGCGCTTGTCGGGCGGCAGTGCGCCGAAAATGTCGCGCTCCGGGTCGAGCAGCCAGCCCGTTTTCCCGGCGAGCACGAGCGCCGTCTGGCGGTCGCCGGTGGTGTCCAGGTACAGGGCGAAGGCTTCGACCAACCGCGTAATGTTCTTGCGCGGCTGGAGTGTGCCGACGAACAACAGGTACTCTTCCGGCGCGCCGTACTTCTTTCGCGCGCGGAATATGGCCGCGTCGTCGGCGCGTGTTAGCCCTTCGACGCCGGGATAGACCACCTTGACGCGCGCCGGGTTCACGCCGTAGATGCTGGCCAGATCGTCGCGCGTGGCGGCGGAGTCAGCCAGGATCAGCGCGGCGCGGCGGGCGCTGAAGCGGGTGGTCAGGTCCAGGTACAGCCGCTCCAATGCGGGATGCGCCGCCGGGAAGAACCGGTAGCCGAGATCGTGCACGGTGACGACTGCCGGGCCGGGAAAAACAAAAGGTAGGCTGTGCGCCGGGACGAAAGTCACGTCGGGGCGGTCGCGCCAGAGCGCCGCCGCGAGACGCAGGTGCGTCCACAGCCGGCGCATGGGCACGATGCGGCGCGTCACGTTCGGCGCGTCGGGAAAGAGGCCCTCGGCGGGCGCGTCGCGGAAATAGAGGGTGAACTGCCGGTCGCCGGGCAGCGCGATCAGGGCGCGGATGAGCTGGAGTGCGTAATTCTCCGTGCCGGTACGGCGCGCCACCGTGGTCCGGCTGGCATCCACCGCAATGCGTAGCCCGGCCATCACTCCGTCCGAATGCGGAAGGCGAGCGGCACGAGCGCCAACGCCGGGATGAGCAGCAGCAGCGGCCACAACAGCGCCAGCGTAGCCGTGATCTCGCGCGGGATCAGCCCCACGCCGAACGGCATCGCGATGATGCCCGCCACGATCAGCGCAAAGCCGGGCAGAAGCAGCCCACGCTCGTGATTACGCTCGAAGACGAAGGTGAGCAGAAGCGCCGCGCCGACCGCTGCCACGCCCAGCGGCCAGCCCTGCCCGACCGCCAGATTGCCGTTGACGATGAGCGCCAGCACGCCGGTCCACAGCAGAAGGACCACGCCCAGGGCGAACAGGCCACGCTCGCGCCTGCCGTTGAACACGAAACGCCCGATCAACGACAGCGCGACCGCCATCGCCGTGATGCCCAGCGCGACGGATCGCGGCAGGCTGCCCAACTCCGGCGTGAGCGTCACGGACAGGAACAGCGCGCCGAGGGCGATCATCACCAGCGCGGTGATGAACATGCTGGTGAAGCGCCGCCGCTGGCTGCGATACTGGCTCATGCGCGGCGTGCGGGCCAGGTCCGAGGCAGCGTCGGCGTCGGCCACCGCCAGCGCCGTCGCCGTGACGCTCTCCACCGGCTCCGGCTCCTCGCCTTCGACGTGCTCCGTCGTTCCGGGCGGCGTCTCGGCAGCCAATTCGGCGCTCGCCGGGACGGCATCCGCGTCTGCTTCCACCTCGCCGGGTACGGCGTCCGGCGCGGTCGGCTCAAAGTCGCGGAAATCGTCGTCGTAAGCGCTTGAAGGCAGGTGCGCGGCGACCGGCTCGCCGGCCAGGGGCGTTTCCAGGTCTTCTGCCGACTCGGCGTCAAGGTCCAGGTCGGCCAGCCCGTCCTCGTCACGCGGCGCGGGGATGCCCGGCTGCTCCGTCGCGTAATGGGCGGCGACTTCGGCGCGCAGGTCCGGCTCAAAGGCATCCGAGTCGTCCAGGTACGCGCCGTGCGCCGCTGGAACGGGCCGCTCGTCGTCCGTGGAAGGCGCGTCGTCGTAGGCGCTGTATTCCGGGTCGACATCTTCAGGCGGCCCGGCGGGGAATCGGGGGTCCTGGCGGTCGGTCATGGCATGTTCTCCTGGCCGGGAATTATACTCGCTCGACCCGAACCACGCGATCCAGCCGCCCGTAGTCTTTGAGCACGTCCACCGTCGCGCCGGGGAAAGCCGCCGCAGCCAGATCGCGCACCGCCGCGCCCTGGTCTGCGCCGATCTCCAACAGAAGCAGGCCCGGCGCGGCGAGTTTGGCGGGAGCCTGTTCGAGCAGGCGGCGAATGAGGACCAGCCCATCCGGCCCGCCATCCAGCGCCACCAGCGGCTCGAAGCGCGCCACGTCGAGGATGTCCAATTCTGCGCTGGCGATGTATGGCATGTTGGCGGCGATCAGGTCGAACGGCCCGGCCAGCGGCGCGAGCAGGTCCGCCTGGACGACGTGCAGGTTGGGCAGGTCCGCGCCATTTTCGCCGGCGATGAGCGCTGCCTGCGCCGAAACATCCGTGGCGACCACCAGCGAGCCGGGCAGGTGCGCCGCCAGCGTGACCGCGATCACGCCGCTGCCCGTGCCCACATCCACGAGGCGCGCCTGGCCGGACTTGCGCTCGTTGACCCATTCCAGCGCGGCCTCGACAAGGTTCTCCGTTTCCGGGCGTGGGATGAGCACGTGCGAGGTGACGCGGAACTGGCGGTCGTAAAACGGGCGGCGGCCCAGGATGTACGCGGTGGGCATGCCGCGCGCCCGCAGCATGATGAGCTTGTCGAAGGCGCTGGCCTGCACCGGCGTCAGCGGCGTTTCACCGTGCGCGATCAGAAATTCGCGCGGGCGGTCCAGTACATGCGCCAGGATCAGCTGCGCATCGAGCCGGGGCGCGCCGCTATGCCCCGCCAGCCGCGCGATGGCCGCCTTGAGCGCCGCGTCGACGGTGATCTCGGCCAAACCCTCACCCCCAACCCCTCTCCCTCATGGAGAGGGGCGAGAAATTTAGGCTGCATGGGTCTTTTCCCCCTCTCGTCCTGGGGGAGAGAGGGGCCAGGGGAGTGAGGGCCAACCTTGCGGACACAACTTAACCCGTGAATCCCGGCGTGATGCCGGTCGCCGGGCTGCGGTACACGAATACGAACGGCGCTTTGTCCGGGTGCGGCAGCCGGAAGCCATCCGTCGGCCCCCACTCGGCCTCGGTTTCGTTCACCCAGTCCCATAACCACGCCGCATCGGCCACCGGCACATTCACGCAGCCGTGGCTGCGCGGGAAGCCGAACCAGTTGTGCCAGTACGCGCCGTGGAAGGCGAAATTGCCATCGAAGAACTGGGCAAACGGCACACGCTCCAGCACGTATTCGGGCACTTCCGCCCAGGGCGGACCACGAAACGTGGTGCGGATGGCCCGCGCGTAGATGTTGAACTGGCCTTCTTCGGTGAACCCGTAGCCATACCAGCCGCCGGAGATCAGCGTGGCAAAGACGGGCGTATCGTCAACCGCGGCCACCAGCGTTTGTTCGGTCAGGTCCAGGGCAATCCAGCGCCCGCTGATGGTCGCCGGGCGCTCCGGGATGCGCATCGCGGCCACAAACTCGCCGGTCATCCACTGGCCCGGCCCGACCAGATGCCAGTCCATGCCGTTCACATTGACCGTAGCATAGAGGTACATGAGCGTCGCCTTCTGGATGACGCGCTCCTTCGGGTAATCGGGCGGCGGCTGGCCGGGCGCGTCGCTGTAGTACCACGCCTTCAGCATCCAGCCAAGCGGGTAACGCAATCCGTCGGGCGGAAGGGCCACGCCGCGCGGGCGCGATTCGCCGTCCGTCTCCGGGTTGTAGGTCGTCGGGCGCACCAGCTCCGAGGCCGAATAACGCAGCATCTCGGCGTCGCATTCCGCCGTGCGCGGCTGCTCCAGGCTGATGACGGCGCACGCGGACGCGCCCTGGGTGGATTGCGCGCGGGCGTGGCCCAGCGGCGCGAGCAGAATCGCCGCGACGGCCAGCGCCAGGATGCCCCACATTCCACGTTTGAAGATGTTCAACTTGCCTCCGCACGGGTTCAACGTCACGGATTTACGGTTTGCGGCAGCGAATAGTACCACTTCGGGCCGCGCCGGTCCAATCTGCGGCGCGTCGCGGCGGCGCACAGCAGGGCAAGCGTAGCGCAAGAAGGCGTTTCCAGGGGCGCTTTCCGCACGAATACCCGAAAGTGCACGGGGTGGTTATAATGTGCGGCGCGTTCCACAAGAGTTTCGCGATGCGCCGCCGCTTTGTCGCCGCTTGAGGGCCGGCCTGTGTCCAATCTGGAGCCGTTCATCAATCTGGCCCCCACCCTTGCCCTGGTCCTGTTGGGCCTGGGTTTGCTGCTGCTGCTGCTCGCTGTGCGCAACTTCCGCAAGGGCCGCACCGAGCCGTACTGGCGGGCGCGGCGGGCCGCCGGGCAGCGCGGCTGGCGCATGTTCGTGCTGGCCGTTGGGCTGGCGTTTCTGTCCGGCGTGATGTGCCTGGGCGCGAGCGCGTTGAGCCTGCTCAGCCCGGCCACGCCGACGGCTATCGGCTTTGTAGACTCTGCCACGCCCCTCACACCTACGCCTACGCTCAGCGACACGCCCGGCCCGGCGCTGGCGACGCTGACGCCCACCGTGCTGGCCAGCCCGACAGCGGAGCCAACGAGCGCGCCGACGAGCGCGCCGACTTTCACGGAGACGGCCACCGTCGCGCCGGAAAACACCCAGACGGCGACAGCCAGCCCATCCGCGACGGCCAGCGACGCGCCCACCGCCATCCGCTCGCCGGAGCCGACGGCCACATCCAGCGCGACGCCCAGCCACACGCCAAGCGGGACGGCAACGCCAACGCCCACCGCCACTCTGACCCTGACGCGAACGCCGCGCCCCAGCGCCACGCTGCGCCCATCCCGTACGCCCAGCCTGACGCCGACGGCTACGCCCAGCGCCACGGCCACAGCCACCCGCACGCCGCCCCCGACCCGCACACCGACCTTCACGCGCACGGCGACGGCTACCCCCACACCCAGCCTGACGCCGACCGCTACACCGAGCGCGACGCCTAGCGCGACGCCCACCCGGACGCACACGGCGACGCCCAGCGCCACACCGACGACTACGCCCACGCCCAGCGCCACCTACACGCCGACGCAGACCATGGTCCCACTCGCGCTGCTGGAACTGACTCCGCTCTCGACGGTCACGCCGGGGCCGACCGCCACGCTGGAGATCACTGCGCTGGACACCCGCATCTCGGAAACGGGCGAGCCAGTGCAGCCGGCGGCGCGCTTTTCGGCGGGCTTCAACCGCATCTACTTCTTCGTCGCCCACCGGGGTATGCAGCCGGGCGTTTTGTGGCGGCGTGAGTTGTGGCGCGACGGCCAGCTTATCCAGACGGCGCTGTTGCCCTGGGGCCAGAGCCGCGAGGGCGACGCCTTCTTCTATTTCGGCGTCGAGGGCGGCTTCCAACCCGGCGAGTATGAGATTCGCCTGTCCATCGGGGAAAACAAGCTACGGGAGACGCGCGCCGCGTTCGTCGTGACGCCGTAACGCTCCGGATTGCCCACGCGGGCGCGTCGCACCCCACCGCTAAGAGCCTGTTATGAACTCTGAGCCTCACCCCCTGGCCCCCTCTCCACGCGGAGTACCGCGTAGAGAGGGGGAATGGCGTGGGGTTGCTCCCCTCTCTATGACTGCCGGAGTCCCCCCTGGGGTAGCAGTCATGGAGAGGGGCCGGGGTGAGGTCAGCGCGTTGCCATCGTCTCTCTGGGCGATGTCCACCGCTTGACGTTCATAAGACCCTCTAGCGAAACTCGTCTGGACCACCCACGCGGGCGCGTCGCGACGCACCCCTACACGTCATGCGGCACAGGCGCACACTGTAGGGGCGGCTCGCGAGCCGCCCAAATCATCAGCCGCCTATCCCCATGGCCCGGCGCGTTTACCCCTTCACCGACCCCGCCAGCAGACCGCGCAGGAAGTACCGCCCCAGCAGGATGAACACTAGCAGCGTGGGCAGCGCCGTGAGCAGCGACCCGGCCATTTGCAGGCTGAAGTCGATGGCCTGACCGCCCGCCAGCTGGCTCAGGGCAACCGTGATCGGCTGCGAGTGAGGATCGGTCAGCGTCACGGCAAACAGGTACTCGTTCCAGATTTGGGTGAACTGCCAGATGATGACCACCACGAAGCCCGGCAGCGAGAGCGGGAACAGAATCTCGAAGTACAGCCGGAAAAAGCCCGCGCCGTCGACCTGCCCGGCCTCGATCATCTCCGTCGGCACTTCGGAATAGTAGTTGCGGAAGATGAGCGTGGTGATCGGGATGCCGTACACCACATGCGTCAGGATCAAGCCCGGCAGATTGCCCACCAATCCCCAGCCGTTGAGCGTCTGGAAGAGTGGGATCAGAATGCTCTGGTACGGGATGAACATGCCAAAGAGCATGAGTGGGAAGAGCACATTTGCGCCCCGGAAGCGCCATTTGCTCAGCACGTAGCCGTTCAGCGAGCCGAT
>JADZBY010000761.1 GCA_020851855.1 Anaerolineae bacterium | reverse complement strand
GGAGAGGGATAGAAAACCCCGAACGCATCTGGCTTGTCTCCCCTCTCGCTCTGAGGGAGAGAGGGGTCGGGGGAGTGAGGGTATACCCGCAGTGGACGTGGCCGGCCAGACGGTACAAGCAGGCTCGTCGTATTACACCAACGAGCCTGCTCGGCTTGTTGTCCCTTCTCAAGGACGCGCCGCCGGCGGCGTCCGATTCACGGCAGGCCGTAGACCCGGGCGGTGCAGTCTTTGCCCGCCGTGGCGATCATTGTCTGGTCCGGGCTGAAGACGGCGTTATTCAGCCAGTCGTTGCTGGCGAAAAAGGCGCTCAATTCGCCGCTCGCGACGTTGAACAGGCACAACCCGGCGCTTGACGCAATGGCCATCAGTGTGCTGTCCGGGCTGAACACCAGGCTGCCCACCGTGCCGTTGCAGCCCGTGAGCCGCCGGACTTCGCTGCCGCTGCCCGCGTCGAGCAGGATCACGGTGAAGCCTTCCGTGGCGGCGAGCAGGCTGCCGTCCGGGGAATAGGCCAGCATCGTGTCATTGCGCAGACCGGTGTAGGTCATGTCGGGCACAGGCGTGGTGAAGTTCAGTTCCTGCCGGGCCGCCGTGTCCCACAGCCAGACGTTCTCATCCCAGTCGGCGATGGCCAGCCGCGCGCTATCCGGGCTGAACGCCGTCGCGCTGATGTAGCTGGAATGTCCTACGCTGCCCATCACTTCGGCTCCCGACGCGGTATCCCAGGTCTGAACCTGGTGTTTCGAGCTGGCGGTGAGAATCTGCGCGCCGTCCGGGCTGAAGGCCACATCGACCACATCGCCCACCTGCGGGCCGGTGACGGCGCGCAGCGTCCGGGCGGCCATATCCCACAACGCCACCCTGCCATCGGCGTGGCCACTGGCCAGCAGGCTGCCATCCGGGCTGTACGCCAGCGAATACACCTCGTCAAGCGGCTGCTCGTCGCTGCCGACCAGAGCGGCCAACTCAGCGCCGCCCGCCGCATCCCATACCCGAACCGTCGAGTCGTAGCTGGCGCTGACCAGCGCCGCCGCGTCCGGGCTGAAAGCCACGTCATACACATAGCCGGAATGGCCGCTGAGCAGCGCGGCCTCACTCGCATCGGCGGTGCGCCAGACGTGCACCTTGTAATCGGACGTGCTCCCGGCGATCAGGGAGCCGTCAGGGCTGAACGTGACCGCGCCGTTGCTCTGCATGGTGGCTGCGATCTTGCCCTGCTCGACGTTGGCGGCCATGTTCCAGATTACGATGCCGTCGTAGCCCATGTTCAGGGCCAGCAGGCTGCCGTCCGGGCTGAAAGCGAGCGCCTCGCAGGTCCGCCGCAGCTCCATGCTCGAGGTCATGGTCTGCGTGGCCATGTCCCAAAGCTGCAGGCCGTCTTCAGTCGTCACGGCCAGCGTCTTGCCATCCGGCGAGAAGGCGATGGCCTCGGCGACGCCCATCGTCTCCAGAAGCGGCGGCTCCGTTGGCGTATTCAGCGCCGGCGTCGTATACAGCCAGACGCCCACCGTCCCGGCCACGGCGATGGTAGCCCCATCCGGCGAATACACCGCGTGCTCGGTGGTCCCGCGTCCCAGCCGGATAAGCTCCACGACCTGACTCGCATTCTCCGGGACGATGACCGTGCGCCCACCCTGCGCACTGACCGGCGAAAGCGCGCTCGCCAGCACCAGAATCACGCCGAAGACCCATGCCCTTTTCATGATGTGCTCTCCTGTCGCTGCGATTTCTCTCACTGTAGGCACTGTAGGGGGCAGGCGTAGCAGCAGCGTGACAGATTCGTGACAAAACGCAGGTAGGAAAGAACACCCCCTAACCCTGCCCTTCCCCCCATGCACAGGGGAAGGGAAAACCGGGTCTGAAAGCCCTTCCCTCTTCATAGGGCAGGGGTTGGGGTGGGGAAGCAGCCTGAATCTTCACCACGTAGGTGTGCTACAGACGTACCTGCGCAACCGTGGCTTCGAGGCTGGCGTCTTTCGCCTCGGCCTGAATCGCCGCGCATCGCTGAGGCGATACGTACGCTTCCAGGGCGGTGATGAGCGGCGAAAGCTCGTCTTTGTCATCCTGGAGACTGGCCGGATGGAGCATCACAAAACTGGCGACCGCCAGCGCCGTCTCCGGCTGCTCCGGCGTCAGCAGGCGGACGACGGATCGCAGAATGCTGAGGGCGAGTGGGACCGCGCCGATGGACATGGCCGTATCGAGCGCCTGCCGGAGATGCTCGCGCGCCGCCGGCGTGTCATGCAGGGCGAGCGCCATGTTGGCCCACTCCTGGTGAATATCCGCGACGATCCAGGCATCGCCGCGCGCCAGCGCTTCCGCCAGCCCTTCGGAGAAATACCGCGCCGCCTCGTCGTAGCGCCCCTGCCCACACGCGATCTGCGCCAGCCCGCTCAGCGACGCGGCGAGCAGCGGCCTGTCAATCGCCCGGCAAAGCTCGGCGCTGCGCCGGAACCAGCGCTCCGCGTCGGCCTCGTCGTGGACAGACAACGCCAGATTGCCCAACCGAAAAGCCACGCCAGCGACGTTATAGAGATTCTTCATCGCCTGGTAAATGCCGAGCGCGGCCTGATAACGCGCCGCCGCCTGCTCGTACTGGCCGGTGTATTGGTCGATCTCGCCCAGCTTCATGAGACACGCGGCGATGCCATCCTGGTTGCCGAGGCGCTCGTGCACCGTGAGGCTCTCTTCCAGCCGCGCCCGGCCCAGGGTGAAATTCCCCATGGCCACGGCCACCGTGCCGAGCATGTTCAGCGCTTGCCCAAGCCCTTCCAGGTGGTTTAGCTCGGCATAGATGGCGTGGCTCGTCGCGAAATACTGCTCCGCCAGCAGGAAATCACGCTGCGTCCCGGCAAGGCTGCCCAGCCGGGCCAGCGCGCGCGCTTCTCCGATCCGGTCGCCGAGGGTTTGATAGAGGGCCAGACTGCGGCGCAAGAGGCGGTCGGCTTCGGGGTAATCGTCCACGATGAGCGCCAGATTGCCCAGCGCTTGCAGCGCGTCCGCAATGCCGCGCTGGTCTGCAAGCCGCTCAAAGCGGGAAAGGGCCGTCTTGCAGTGCTCACGCGCCGCGTCGTGCTCGGACTGGCTCGCGCGCAATTCTCCGAGCGCCTGGTGCGCCCTGGCGAGCCGGGCCGGGAAGTCCGCGACGGTTGCGATCTGCAGGGCAAGCTCCAGGCGGGCGGCTGCTTCGTTCACATCGCCGGACGCCCAGTATGCCCGGCCCAGGTGGATCAGCGTCTCGCACTCGATCTCGCGCCATCCGATGCGCCGCGCAGCAGCCAGCACCGATTCATGCCAGCCGATGCGGTCCGGGACGGCCTGACGCAGCGTGAGCAAATCTGCGCCGGCCTGGGTGAACTCGCAACACAGGCGCGCGGCCTGGGCATCCTCACTCGCGCGCGCGGCCCATGCCTGCCCCTGTGCGATCTGAGGCCAATCCTGATCGAACTTGGCCAGCGAGCGCACGATCTGCGGGCCGCCCTTCTGGTAGAGCGCGTCCGCGATCCGAAGCTGCCTCAGATAATGGCGGGCGTGGCTCCGGCGGGCGTCGTATAGCTCCTGGGCGGAAAACATGCTGGCTCACTCGCTGAACAACGACTTGGCGTGCATCACCAGCAGCGCGTGTATCTGAAAGCGGCCCACGCCCACGGGTTCCAGCAGCCCACGCCCGACCAGGGCGCGCACCGTCGGGCGCGGATCGGGGATACACCAGACGGCCTGCATCGCGCTCAGGTCGAAGGTGGCGGGCTTGGGCGCAAAAACGCCGAGCAGGGCAAAGCGTTTGCGCGTTTCCTCGTCCAGCCAATCGGTGCTGCGCTTGAGCAGCACGCGGACGGTCGGAGAGGGGACGTCATCCGCCGTCAGGCGGTCCGGCGGAAGCTCGGCATCCAGCAGCGCCGCGCCCTCGCGCAACTCGCGCAGCAGATCGAGCACGCCCCAGCCCATACGCGCCTCGGCGCTCAGAAGCCGCCCGGCAACCTGAAGGGCCAGCGGCAGGCCTTCCAGTGTGCGCACCAGCGCTACGGCCTGGTCCGGGTTCTGTTCCACGACTTGCGGGGCCAGCGCATGGAGCAGCTCAAGAGAGTGCGCCTCGGTCAGGATGGGCAATCTGAAGATAGTGTCGGGCCGGTCGGTCAGCCTTTCGGCAACCTCATTCAGGCGCGTGGTGATGACGCACGCGCAGCCCTGGCCGCCCATGTTGAAGGGTGTGGCGTGTTGGGCATTCCACACATCATCCACGATCAGCAGCATACGCTTGTCGTGCAGCGCGGCGGCCAATCGTCGCGCCAGCCCTTCCGTGGTGTCTATCTTGTGGCCGTCGGCAATGGCCAGCGCCTGCGCCCACTTGAGAAGCTCGGCGTACAGGTTGGGGTGCTCGCCGAGCGACGCAAACAGCACGCCATCCGTAAAGTGCTCGTTCAGCGCCGCATCGTGAGCCAGCAAGGCGGCGATGGTGGTCTTGCCGATGCCCGGCCAGCCCTGGATGATGGTCAACGGCGGCTGTCCAGGCTCCGCCGCAAGCAGCCGGCCTGTGAGTTGACAAAGCGCCTCTTTCCGCCCGATGACCATCCTGGGCCGAGCGGGCAACAGGCTGTGCGCGGGCGCGGCGCGCTCTTCGATGGGGATCGGCTCGTTCTTCTTGACTGCCTCGTACAGACGGACCATGTCGGCAGACGGCACGATGCCCAGTTCTTCCTGGAGCAAAGCGGCATACGTCTCGAATTGCCGCAGCGCCGCCGCGCGCTGTCCCGTAGCCGCGCACAGCCGCATGTACTGCCGCTGTGCAGATTCGTGCAGGACATCGATCATCAACCAGCGCCTCACGGATTGCATCGCCTTTTCGGTGTCGTGCGCAGCGATTTGAAGGGCAACAAGCTGTTCCAGCGCCGTGATGAGCTTCTGCTGGAGCACCTGTGTTTGCACCGATTGCCAGTTGTCGAATTCTGCACTGTCTCTCAGTGTGAAGCCGGCCATGAAGTTGTCTCGGAAGAGGGCGACGGCCTCACCGAGCGACTCCTGGGTTGGGGGAGCAGCCAGCAGGCGATTGAAGCGTGCTACATCGATCCAGAGGCGATCATCGCGGCGCAGCGAGAGCATGTCGTGGTCCGCCTCAAGCCACGCCACGATGGGCGTTTCGTTGAGGGTAGCAATGGCCTGGCGCAGTCCGGTGCGGGCGCGGCGGTCGTCCAGGTCCGGCCAGAGCATCGCCGCCAGCACTTCGCGGCTGCACGGCCACTCGTTGACGGCCAGGTAAGCCAGCAAGGCGAGCGCTTTGCGGCGGCCCAGCTCGATGACCGTGCCATCAAATTCCAGGCGGGGCGGGCCTAAGAGCACGATGCGGAGAATTGACAAGGCGCACTACCTCGTTGATGACGCCGTGGGTGCAGGGCGCATGATGCGGTCAATGATAACCGATTATTCGTCCACACACCCCGCAGCGCGACGTGAGGCGCTTTTTTTAGGGTGTACCCTCAAACCCTCACCCCCGGCACCTCTCCCTCATGGAGAGGGGTGAGAAAGGCCGAGGATCAGCGCAAGAAGACCTTACAGACACGCCCCCTCACATTTTCGACCCCAGAACACATTACAGCGTATAGCGGACCACCTGCCCAGATGTGTACAGCAGCCACAGCGACGTACCATCCAGCGCCGCATCGACCACGCGGCGCGGGTCGAGGTCCAGGCCCTCGGCGGCGAATGGCCCCCAGGTGTACCCACCGTCGTGCGAAAAGAGCAGCCCATCGGTCGTGCGCGCCAGAAGCCGCTCGTGCGTCCCGTCGATCCGCTGCACTTTCTGCTCGTCGGGCAGGTTGACTGTAATCCACGTCCCATCCGGCTGGAAAACGAAGATGGTGTTGCCCAGGCCGGCCAGCGACGGCTCTGCCCACAGGGCTACCGTCGGCCAATGCATCGATATCTCTGCGCTGCGTTGCCAGGAATCACCCTTGTCCGTCGAGCGCCAGAGCTGAAGGCCGTGTGACTGCTCATCGTAGGTGACGGCCAGCGCGCCCACCGGCGTAACCGCCAGCGCAACCACGAAGAGCGCGCCGAACGGCGACGGCATGTCGCTCCACGTGTCGCCGTTGTCGCTCGTGCGCTGTAGAAGGAACTCCGAGCGGGAGAAGGCCAGCCCAAAGCCATCCTTACCAAAGGCGAGCGGCGCGATCACCGGCGGCGGCTGGTCTGGAGCGAAAAAGCTGGCGATGTGAGGCAAGACCAATCGCCAGTTCCGCCCGCCATCCACCGAACGATACAGCCCGGTCATGCTGGACGCGTACCATCCACGCTCTCCCTGGCGCTGAAGGGCAAACAGCGGCGGTACGATTTTCTCAGCTTCCTGCCATTCCTTTTTCGTGCTGGCAAAGCGCCACAGGCCGGAATACCAGCCGGCAACGACCGGTGCGCCGTCCATCACGTTCAGCCGCCGCGCATCGTGAATGGGCAGGTTCATCTCGATCCACCCCCCTTCGCCGACGTTGCCGAGCACGACCCCACTCGGCACGCCGACGAAGATCGTCCTTCCGTCGCTGTACAGAGACAGCACGTTAACTTCCAGGATTTTCTGCCACGTTGCGCCATCATCGTAGGATGTATACAGGCCGACCATCGTCGCGGCGAAAATCGCTTGACCGGCGGTGATGAGGTACGTCACGCTCGGTGTGTCGAGGAACCTGGCTATCATATCAGTCAGCACCTCAAGACCCATCTCCTCGCTTTCCGGCTCGTCGTCGCCATCAAGCTCGTAACCCCACTGCCCATCGCTGGGTATGGCGAGCGGATCGATCAGCGCCGACCACGTGGCGCCGCCGTCGACGCTGTGTAACACCGCGCCTTTTTCCATCCCGGCCAGAAGGCGCGTCTTTCCTGCCCGACACAGGGCGGTGACGGCCTCGCCGTTCGTATCGCGAACCATCTGCCAGGTTTTGCCCGCGTTTTCCGACCGGAGAATGCCGACCACCGTCCCGACAAAGACCGTCTCCGCGTCCAGCCACGCCACGCTGCCCACCTGCAAGTCGCCCAGGCCCTCTTCCGAGGGATGCCACGTCGCGCCGCCGTCTTCGGTGCGCATAAGCATATTCTCCAGGATGGCCAGCCCGACGCCCGACGCGGCGAAATCCGGCGCGAGCGCGATGTGCGCCACCAGCGGGCGGTCTATTTCCATCACGGCCATCACCCAGTTGTCGCCGTTATCCGCAGAGCGCGCGATGCCATTGAAGCCACCCGCGAACAGCCAGCCGCCGTCGTAGGCCAGCGTCATCACCTGTGGCATGGCCAGCCCGGAGATACATGCCTGCCAGGTGCTTGGGTCGTGAATGGTCGTCCGCACCACGCCGCCGACGCCGCCTGCCCAGGCGTAATCGTTCGCCGTGACAACCGCCATCGCGCCGCCCGGAATCAAGAGGGGCGGATACGTCGTGATTCGCTGCCCGCGCTGCGAAACGGTTTTCTTTGCCATGCTTGGCCTCGTATGAGTAGTCGTCCCGTGGCGACCAGCATCCCGGCGGCGCTCCTGCGGCTTCGAAGGCCGCGCTTACCGTGGAGAACACGTCCTGGATGCCCGCATTGGCCAGGGGCGCAATCTGCGATGACGTCAAGTCTAGCCCGAAACCCGGTCCGGCGCGTTCGTTTTGGGGATGGCGGCGTCGAAATTCCGGGCCACACGGGCGAGCACGGAGAGCGCTGCCGCGCGCCTATTTCACCCCGCCCGATACCAGCCCGCTGACCATGAAACGCCACACCGGAAAGACGAGGATCAGCGTGGGAATCAGGCCGATGACCACGCCCGCGCTCAACAGGCTCCATGTCACATCGGGGTTGTACGATACCGAGCCGAGCAGCACGGACAGCGTGCGCGACTCGCGGGAAGTGGAGATGAGCAGGCCGAACAGGAACTCGCTGTAGGCGATCATGAAGGCGAACAGCCCGGCCCCGATCATGCTGGGCAGCGCCAGCGGCATGGCGATGCGCCAGAACGTCGCGAACGGCCCACAGCCGTCAAGCTGCGCCGCCTCTTCGATTTCCTGCGGGATGCCCCGGAAATAGAGGGTCATGATCAGGATGGTGAAAGGCAGCGTGAGCGTCGAATAGATGGCGATCAGCGCCGAGTGTTTGTTGAGCAGGCCCAGGCGCTGCACGATGGCGTAATAGGGCATGGCCAGCGCCACCGCCGGGATCAGGCGGCTCAATGTGATCAGGTAGAACGTCGCCGCCCGCCCTTTAAACCGGATTCGGGCATACGCATACGCCGCCAAACTGCCGAAGACCCAGTTGATGAGCATCACCGCCGTGGCCACGATGAAGCTGTTGGCGATGGCCTGCGGGACCTGCCGAATCTCTTCGGAGATCATCGTGCGCATCTGGCCGCTGACCTCGTAGGACTGCGGAATCTCGCCGGTGAAGATGTAGCGGTAGTTGTCCGTCGTCAGGCCGTAGCGCAGCCAGTCTGGCGGGAAGATGAGCATGGCCTGGCGTCCGATCAGGCTGGACAGGCCAACCCAAGCGAGCGGCAGCAGGATGAACAGCGCAAGCAGCACGGCGCTCGTGTACTTGATGACCCTGGCAAGGCGAGATTGTCTCATGACTTCTGCTCCAGGAAGGCGTCGCGCGGCAGCGCCCGCAGCATGGCGAAGATGATGACGAGCGCCGTCGCGGCCAGGATCACGGCCAGCGCCGCGCCGCGCCCGAAGCTCAGCATCTTGAACGTTTCCGACCAGATGAAATAGCCGATGACCGTCGTGGACGTGCCCGGCCCGCCGCCCGTCATGCTGTAGATCAGGTCGAAGGCCGTCAGCCCGATTAGCACCTGATAGAGGGCCACGACGAGCACCATGCCCTTGATAGCCGGCATGGTGACGTGCCGGAAGCGCTGCCACGTGCCCGCGCCGTCAATCGCCGCCGACTCGTACAATTCCTGCGGGATGGCCTGCATGGACGCCAATGTCAGGACCGCCGCCAGCGGGAACTGCGTCCAGGTGTGGGCCAGGATGGCAATGCCCATCGCCAGCCCCGCCGTGGTCAGCCAGGGGATGTAAGCGTCGATGAGGCCCAGTTGGTACAAAACGGCATTCACCGCGCCCCAGCTGTTGTCGAATAGCCCCTTCCAGACGATGCCCGTGATGGCCGCCGGAATCGCCCAGGGCAGCAAGATGAACGCCTTGAGCACCGTCGCGCCGAAGAAACGCTGGTTCAGCAGCGCCGCCACGCCGATGCCGAGCAGCACGATGATGGGGACCGAGATGGCGGTGAAGGTCAGCGTGGTCCGGACCGCGTTGACGAAATAGCTGCTGCTCAATACGCCGGAATAGTTCTTCAACCCGGCGAAACTGGCGGGCATGATGGGCGATAGGTTCTGGAAGCTGGCCCACAGCGCGTAGGCATACGGGTAGATGGTGAACAGGGCGACGATGACAAGCACACCGGCGATCATCAGATACCCGGTGGCCGTCGTGCCCAGCCGGACGCGCGGGCCGGGCGTGTGGGCGCGGGCGAGCGTGGGTGCAGTGGCCATAAAAGCGACCTCGACGACCTCATCGTGAACGGCGCTGTTGGTTGCCGGGTCCGGGGAAACCGACGTACTCCCCGAACCCGGCGCGTCGCGCGTCCGTCCGCCCCGACCGGTTGCCCGATCAGGGCGGAAAGCGCGCCCGAAACGGCGATCAGGCGATCAACCGAACTGCTGTTTCAGGTCACGCGCGCTCTGGGCGGCGTTGGCCAGCGCCTCGTCGACCGTGACCTCACCGCTGACGGCGCGCACCAGTTCCAGCCGCACGGCCTCGGCCCAGATGCCGTACCACACGCCCTGGCGGCGGCCACGTGCGTTACTGACCTGCTCTTTGAGCACGTCCACGTCGACCCACTGCGAGAACGAGGCCTGCACGTCCGGGTCATCGAACAGCGGCAACTGGCCGAAGCCCAGGCCCTTCTCGACGGCCCAGCCCTTGGCGACGGTGTACTGCCCATCCACCTCGCCGCCGAAGTACTCCATGAACTTCCAGGCCGCGTCCATCACATCCTGACCGCGGTCGACGGCCATCTTGGTCATCGAGTAGAACTTGGCGAAGCCGTAGGTCTGGCCGGAGCCGCCGGGCATGATCGCCAGCTTGAACTGGCCGGCGAGCGGCGAGGTGGCGGCGTTGTTCAGCTCGGCCAGGTTGTAGTTGTACAGCACGGTGAAGGCGTGCTGCCCGGTGTTCATGGCCTTCACCCCGTCTGTCTCGTGCGGTAGCAGCGTGACCAGGCCCGCCTTGTTCATGTTGGCCAGCCAGGTCAGTTGGGCATACGCCGCGCCTTCGGGATCGTCCAGGATCGGGTCGAAGTTCTCGTCCAGAAGCTCGCCGCCGCGCCCGAAGACCATCGCCGTGAAGTTTTCGAGCGTGGTGGGCATGGCCTGGGCAAATTCCAGGGCGAGCGGGACTGCGATGCCGCTCTCCTTGAGCTTGTTGCACTGCGCTTCGACCTCTTCCCAGGTCGTCGGCGGCGCACTGATGCCCGCGTCTTCGAGCAGCTTGGCGTTATAGAGGAACGAGGTCGTGTCGGCGTAGTAGGGCAGGCCGTACAGCTTGCCTTCGTACGTCATGTCCGACACGGCATACGGCGCGGTCTTGGGCACATAGTCCAGCACCTGCGGGAAGTAGTCTTCCAGCGGGACCAGCCAGCCGGCCTTGGCCCATTCGGGCAGCCAGTCGCCGCCGGAGTACAGCACGTCGGTGGGCGTGCCCGCCGTGAAGCGGTTGATGATCGTCTCGCGGTACTGCGGCCACGCCGCTTCGGCCAGCGTCACCTTGAGGCCCGGATATTTCTCCTGGAACTTCTCGATGTTGGCGAGGATGGTTTCAACGCTGTAAGACCAGACGATGAAATCCAGGTTGATGTCGGCCTGTGCCCTGGCCCGCCCCAAACGCGACATCAGACCACCCAGGCTGGCTGCCGCAGCGCCTGCGCCAACCAGCTTCATGAAATCGCGGCGTGAAAGGTTGTGTGTGGGCATGTCCTCTTTTCCTTCTCTATGAACCGGAATCTATCCATATCTCGCCGCCGGTCGCGCGCAGCGGGATACCTGAGCTAAAGGGGCAGCGACACCGGCTGCCCATCCGCCGCGACGGATCGCTCGGCGGCGACGGCGATCTCCAGCGAACGCCGGCCTTCGCGCCCGTCGATCAGGGGCGGCTTGTCCAGCGCCACGCACGAGAAGAAGTGCTCCATCTCCAGCCGGACACAGCCGCCAAGCTGGTCATTCACGATGGGCCAGTGGCGGTTGTCCGAAAACATGTAGCCCTGGTCCTTGTTCACGATCCATAGGTTCATCGGGTTGTAGTTGAGCGACAGAACGCCGTGCGTGCCGACCACATCCATGCGCACATCCCCGAAGCCGCCCCAGCTGGCGGGCGGCGTGGCGTGCACCCACGTCTCCGGCAGCGCCCAGCCGCATTCGATGACGCCCAGCCCGCCGCCTTCGAACTCGAACCACACCCAGCTATAGTCCGGCACGCCGCATTCTTCCATGATCCGGCCCTCAAGCGCCCGCGCCGTGACGCGCGCCACCTGGCGGCCCGGATTGAACCATAACATCTGGTCGGCGTCGTGCACGGCGAGGTAGTTGATCACGCTCGTGCGCCCGGCCAGCCGCCGCCCTTCCTGGATCGGGGCGTTGCGCCGCCCATAGGCCGACAGGAACGCGCCGACAGCCCCGCTGACGACGGCCTCGCGAAGCTGGGCGTAACTTGGCTCGAAGCGCAGGATGTAGCCGACCATGAGCTTGACGCCGTGTCGCTCGCAGGCCGCGATCATGGCGTCCGCGTCTTCGAGCGTCGCGGCAATGGGCTTCTCCACGAACACGTGGATGCCGCGCTCTGCCGCCATAACGACCGGCCCCAGGTGATCTGTCTCCGGCGTGGTCACCAGCACGGCGTCGAGGCTTTCTTTGGCCAGTAGTTCCCGGTAGTCGGTGTAAGCCGCAGCGCCGTGCTCGCCGGCAAGG
>JADZBY010000760.1 GCA_020851855.1 Anaerolineae bacterium | reverse complement strand
CCTTCGAACAGGAACGCGCCGGTGTCCTCGCTGAAGCCCGACCCGTGACAGCCCATGCAGAACGTCGGCTGGCGCAGGCGGGCGTATTCCTCGCGGAAATTCATGTTCTGCGATGCTTGCGCGTGCGGCGATGTGAGCCACTGGCGGTGCTGATCCTGGTGGCACTCGGCGCAGGTAGCCGGGTCCTGGATGACGCGGTTGCTGGGCATGGCGGGCAGTTGCGCCGTGGTGATGCCCAGTTCGATCTCGACGGCGTCGAGCAGCGCGGCGGTGTAGCGGTGGTTGTGGATGCCCAGGCTGCCGTCGCCAATCACGAAGTCGAGCACGGTGCGCACCCAGGTTGGGCTGTCTTCGGTGAGCGCCTTCTCGGCAGCGTTCAGGCGCTTCTGCGTGTCTTCCTGCGAGCCTTCGATAAAGGTGCGCATCGCTTCGGGCGACAGGTCGGTATGGCAGTTGGTGCAGCTATCCTGCGGGCCGGTCCCGTCCGGATTGACCAGGGCCGGGTCGGCGGGTTTCATGGTGTGGCTGCCCTCGGTCAGGCCGCCATAGGCATCGATGGGCGTGTTGGCCATGTGGCAGGCCACGCAGTCCGGCCCGTTTTCTACCGTCTTGTGCGGCGAGGGAATGCCCTGCACCACGTCGACGATGGTCGCGCCTTCGTACATCTCTTTGACGGCGAAGTGAATGCCGGGCGAGTCGTCGCTCAGGCGGTGGCACGACGTGCACAGCTCATAGCGCTCGGCGCGCAGGTTGTCGCTGGACACGCTCGGCCCGGATTGCGCCTGTGCGGCGGCAGCGGCGGCGGTGGACGTTGAGGCGTCCGCTTCAGCAGTCGCCTCGGTAGTCGCCTCAGCGGTCGCTTGTGCGGCTTCGGCAGTGGCTTCGGCGGCCTCGTCGTCGCCTTCTTCGTCGCCTTCCTGGGCGGCAGCGTCCGGCGGGGCGGCGTGCGGGTTATGGCAGGCCACGCAGGCCACGCCAAACTGCGCTGTTTCCAGGGTGGGGGCGTCGGGCGCGGGCGCACTGCGCTCCCCGGCCTCGACCGCCGCCGTCAGCCGCGCGACGAAGCCCGAATCGGCGCTGTGACAGGTCAGGCAGCGCTCGTTGGCGCCCTCAGCGCCCTTGATGCTGTCCAGCGCGCTGGCGTGCGTGGTGACCAGCCACTCGTTGTACTGCATGTACTTGTCGCGCGCGTGCCCGGTCGGCCACCAGTGCACCGGATCATCGGTGGGAACGAGCGTGAAGCCCGCCAGCAGGTCGCCGCCGGGCAGGTACGTGGTCGGATACGGGCGGCCCGTGGCGTTGTCTGTGCCCTGGCTGTGACACTGGCCGCACACCTGCGAGTCGGGCGTGAGCACGATGGTCCCACGCACGGCGAGCAGCTCTTCCTCGCTCGGATTGCGACCGGCGTCACGCGCCGCCTCGACGTGGGCGCTGGCCGGGCCGTGGCACGACTCGCACTGCACGCCGTCATCCACCCAGCGGTCGTTTTCGATGTTCAGGCCGGTGGTGTGGCAGTAGGCGCAGTTGTCTTCCCAGTCGTAAGCCGGATCGGGCCAGTTCTCGGCCAGTTCCAAAGGCTGCCAGGCGTTCGTGGCCGCATTCCAGGTGGCAGGCAGCACCGCGTAGTCGTTGCGGGCGATGCGGACCAGGTAGTTCTGAGCGTAGCGCCCGACGCCGACGGCGTATTCGATGTCATCCGGCGTGACAGCGCGCGGCGCATCCTCGCCGGGGAACTGCAACGTGAGCAGATCGCCGGCCTGTTCGAAGTCGGCCAGGATCGGGTCTTTGTCGCGCCCGGTGTCTTGCAGCGCCAGGGCGTGCTGCGATGCACCGTGCGGGCGGCTCAGGTTACGATGGCACGAGCTGCACTCTTCAGCGCCCACGTATTCCGGCGTTTCCTGCCGTTGCGCGCTCGTCGCAGCCGTACCGGGCAGGTGAGCGATCACCGCCGCTATCTGTGGCGTGCGGGCGCTTTCCGCCGTCGACTCGGCGTGCGCCACCGCCGTATCGTTAAGCAGCAATCCTAGCCCACATAGAAGGAGTCCGATGCCGATGAGGATCAGTCTGCCTGGAAGAGATCGTCCCATAATGGAATCCTTTGGCCGAACCGGCGCAGACACCATCGAATTAGTGTCAGCGCCATCTTCATAATTAAACCGGAGATCGTCGCGGGGGCGTAGTGACAAAAATCACTGGCGAGGGTGCGCATTTACAGTAAGTTGTCGGCGTCCGAGGCCATCACCGTCGCCCCCGAACGCCAATGATAGCGCAGGTCGTTTTTTTGCGCTGAAAATGTACAAAAACCGCCCTCACCAGCCGCAGGCGGCGGTGGGGGCGGCAGGAGCATTTGCCTCATCCCCCGGCCCCGTCTCCAACGTGGAGAGGGCCGGGGCTGAGGACCTTTCACGCTCAACGCGGCGAATTGTCCGACTCAAGCTCGTCGAGCATCTTGCTTTCGGCGCGAATGCGGCGCGCTTTGGCGACCAGGTAGATCAACAATACGGAGAAAACGATGCCGGCCAATACGTAGCCAAGCACCATGTAGGACAGCGTATCGGGAATCCCGTCGGGCATAAGCTCCCCTTATGATGT
>JADZBY010000759.1 GCA_020851855.1 Anaerolineae bacterium | reverse complement strand
GCCTCACCCCTGGCCCCCTCTCCACGCGGAGTACCGCGTAGAGAGGGGAGAGCGCGCGCAGCGGCAGGGCCGGGGGTGAGGACGGTTTGATGCATCTCCCCTCGCGTAGCCATTTCGAGCGCTACTATAATGATGATATGCTCAGAGGGAGTAGAGCGCTTGGTGTTGTTCAGGGAAGCGATTCGATGCCGGAGCAAAATAAGACTCAGCCGTCCACATGCCGCGTGACGCTCGTCGACGTGGCGCGAGAGGCGGGCGTATCGCGCGCCACCGCATCGCTCGTGCTGCGCAATAGCCCGCTGGTCGCCGACGAAACGCGCGAGCGCGTTCTGGCCGCCATGCAGAGCCTCGGTTATGTCTACAATCGCGGCGCGGCCCGGCTCCGGACGCGGCAGTCGCACACCATCGGCCTCGTCGTGCCGGACATCTCCAACCCCTTCTATGCAGAACTGACGGTCGCCATCGAGAACCAGCTCGACCAGGGCGGCTACGTCGCCTTGCTGGCGAACACGTCCGATACGGCGGGTAAACAGGCGCGCTTCCTGGAAAGCGTCCTCGAACACGGCGTGGATGGTGTGCTCATCAGCCCGGCCAAAGAAACCTCGCCGGAAGTCATCGAGAACCTGAACCGCATGATCCCGGTCGTTCAGTTCGTGCGGCGCGTGCCGGGGCTGGCCGTCGACTACGTCGGCTCCGAAAACGTGAACGGGACTCGCGCGGCGGTCGAACACCTCATCGATCATGGCCACCGGCGCATCGCGTTCCTCGGCGGCGCGTTCCATTCCTCATCGCTTAAGGAGCGGCGCGAGGGCTACACGCTCGCCCTGGAAGGCCACGGCCTGCCGGTAGACGAAACGCTGATGATCAGCGGCTCCATCTCCCGCAATGCGGGCTATCAGGCGTTGCTCCAGGTCATGAAGAATCCTGATCCGCCCACCGCCGCGATGTGCTACAACGACGTGGTCGCTTTCGGCGTCATGCTCGGCTTGCAGGACACGGGGCGCATTCCCGGCAAGGATTTCGCCGTCGTCGGGTTCGACAACATCGCGGACGCGGCGTCCTGGCGGCCCGCGCTGACGACCGTCTCCGGCGATCCGCACACCATCGGTGAGGCGGCGGTGACCCGCTTGCTGTCTCGCATTGCGCACCGCGACGCCGAGGTGGAGAGCATCCTCATGCCGTCCCAGTTGTTGGTCCGCGAATCGTGCGGCGCGCACGCGCAGAGCCTGTCGTCGGCGTCCGATCACATGATGGCGCACAGGTAGCCGTTGTCGCTCAGGACAAAGGCCTTACGATTGCAGATGGCGGGCGTCGTCTCCCACATACGGCCCGTCAGGTTGTAACGCCAGCGGACGTGCGCTGTGCCGTCCGGGCCAGGCTGCCGCGCCACACAATGCAAGAACGGCGACTCGGACGACGCGAAGTACACGCTGTCGCCGGCCACCACCGACCCCGGAATGCCGCCGCCCTCGTGCTCCCAGAGCAACTGCCCGGTTCGTGCATCCAGGCAGCAGATCGTGGAGCACACCCACACGCCGCACAACCCCGTGCCCTGGTTGATCGAGATGTAGACGTGATCGCCGTCAAACGAGGGCGTCGCGTTGAAGTTCGTCCTGGCGCGGCGAAATTCCCAGATCACGTCGCCGGTCCTGCCGTCTAGGCAGCGGAAGGCGTCGGAATCGCCGCTGGGCAGGTAGACACGCCCGTCTTTTGCCACTGCCGTGCCCGAATCGCACGCGCCATCGACGTGGAATCGCCACAGCAAACGGCCCGTGTGCACGTCGAAGGCGTACAAGGTGTGATCCCAGCCGCCGAAATAGACCGTATCGCCGTCGATGACCGGCTCGGAGCACGTCGAGCGGGATGTGCGGTAGCGCCACAGGATCGCGCCGGTCTGGGCGTCGAGGCAATTCGCGAATCCGTCGATGCCCGGCACGAAGACGCGCCCCGCCGCGACGTTCGCCGATCCCCAGACCCAGCCGAGCGTCTGTCGCCAGATGGGCTGCCCGGTGTCGGCGTCCAGGCAGTAGTACCAGTCTTCGCCGCCCTGCTGGCCAAAATAGAGGCGGCCATCACAGAAGGTGGGCGCGGCGGAGACGGCAGCCCCGCACTCGAAGCGCCAGATTTCCGCGCCGGTCGCCTGATCGAGCGCGTACACGAAACCGGCGGGCGACCCGACAAACGCGCACCTGCCCACGGCGGTTGGTTTGCCCGTGTAGTAACTGCCCCCGGCAAGCTGATCGGTCAGGACGCGCACGCCGTCCAGCGCCACGCCCTCGATCAGGCTGTGCGTCCAGCGCACTGCGCCGTGCATGTCCACGCAGTGCAGGTACAGGTCCGAGGCGGCGACATAGATCAGCCCGTCCGACTCGACCAGGTCGGCCAGCAGGTAGTGATCGGTCAGCGTCCGGCTCCAGGCCAACTCCGCATGTGCGCCCCGGTCGATCAGGCGGTGGAGCGTCCCGTCGATGGCGGCCACCATGACCGAGTCGCCGGCGCACACCGGCGCGGCGCGCACCCAGCCGCCAACGGCGTATTCCCAGATCAGCTGTCCGCTGGCCGCATCCAGGCAGTACAGACGACCATCCGCCGAGCCGATGTACAGCCGTTCGCCGCAGAGGACCGGCGGCGAAAACAGCCGGAACGCCCTGGTTTCTGCTCTCCCGGATTGCCACGTCCACAACACCGCGCCGGAGTCCGCATCCAGGGCATAAATACGCCCATCGTTCGACGCGACAAACGCGGTGTTTTGTGCGACGACAACCGGCGCATTCACCGCGCCGGCGCACTTGAAGTACCAGCGCATCCGGGCGCGGCGCTGGCGCGGCCAATCGCCGTCCAGTTTCAGGCAGAACACATCGCCGTGAAGCGTGCCGGCGAAGACCGACTCCGCCGTCAGGGTCGGCTCGCCGAACATCGGGCCGACGAAGAAATCCCAGAGCACGCGCCCGGTCGCATAGTCCTTGCACCGGATCGTATCGAGCGCGGACGCCTGCGGCGGCGACTGCTCGATGTCCTGTTTGCCGACGGGATAGACGAGATGACGCGCGCCGGCGGCGAAGGGCGCGTACCCGGCCCGGTAGTCGATGTGGCAGGCCTCTTCCGTGCGCGTTTCCTGGCCCGATTCGCTGTCGATGAACACGAGATGGCGCGCCCAGCCGGTGTTGCCCCGGCTGCCGACCTCGCGCGCCACGATGTCATTGCCGATTCGCACCGGTGTGCAGGCCAGCGACGGCGTGTGATACAGCTGATCGTCCACCACGCCGACAGCACGCCGGCATTTCCAGACGACCTCGCCCGTCCGCTTGTTCAGCTTATACAGGCTAACGCGCATCCCCGGCGACGTTGCATAGACGTGATCCCCGTCGATGACCGGTCTGGCTCGCCAGCCGAGGCTGATCGGGAACTTCCACGCGCATTTGCCCTCGGAAGGGCCGGGCGCGTGCGTGCAGGCGGTGTGGTGCATGTCCTTCTGGTAGCCCGGCCACGCATCATCCGTGGAATCCGCGGTGCTGTCCTGCGGCGGCGATTCTGGCGCGCCGGGTATGTGCGGCGGCAGCGCAAAGCCATGCCCGGCGAGCAGCGTTTCGAGCACGGCGAATCCACGGTCTATGGCGGCCAGATAGTCCGCGTCCGGATCGGTGACGTAGCCGTAGACGTGGAAATGGTGCGCGGCGATGACCTCATCAACCGGCAGATAGTCCCGCAGAGGAACGCCGATCTGCTGAAGGGTGGCCGCCCAGAGCTTGAGCGCGACGGCGCGCTCGCGAAAGGTGCTCCGGTCGGTCGGGCGCTCAAAAACGTCCTGGCGGAGCGCATCCAGATAGGCGTCGCCGCAGGGGATGACCGCGCGATTCTCGCTCATCGTTGCCTCAAGGGTTCATTCGGGGCCGCACTCGTCGTCCAGAAGGTGTTACGCATTTCAAGCGGGGGGTGAGGCCCAGCCTTCACAACAGCCGCTAGTACTCCGACACAAGGCAAAAGAACCCCCTCACCCTGCACTTCCCCCCATAAGAGAGGGGAAGGAAAAACCGGCTCTGGAAGCCTCTCACTCTTTACGGGGGAGAGGTTGTGGTACTAGGGTGTGTCTGCAAAGCCCGTCTTCGTGTTGACCCTCACTCCCTCGGCCCCTCTCTCCCGGTGGGCGAGAGGGGAGAAAAAGCGGGAATCCTCGGTTTCCGCACCCCTCTCCATGAGGGAGAGGGGCCGGGGGTGAGGGTTTGCAGACACACTCTAGTAATACACCTGACCCGCCGAGACGTTTAGATCGACCGAGGTCACATAGTC
>JADZBY010000758.1 GCA_020851855.1 Anaerolineae bacterium | reverse complement strand
TCCAGCGCCCCGGCGCGCATCCTCAGCGTGTCGTCGGGCGCACATGCCATGGGCCGGCTGCGCAAGAGTGACCTGAACTACGAGAAGAGCTACCTGGGCTGGCTGGCCTATGGCGATTCGAAGCTGTACAACGTCCTGTTCACCTACGAGCTGGCGCGTCGCCTGAAGGCCGAGGGCGCGAACGTCACCGCCAACGTGCTGCACCCCGGCTTTGTGCGCTCCGGGTTCGGCACGGCGCACGAAAAGCGGCTCAACGTGGTCGCCTGGGGCTTCGATATTGCCCAGCGATTCGGGATGAGTCCGGAACGCGGCGCGGAAACGTCGATTTACCTCGCCGCGTCGCCAGAGGTCGAGGGCGTGACGGGCGAATACTGGACCCGCAAGCGGCGCGCCCGGTCCAGCCCGGCGTCGCATGACCACACCGCGCAGGCGCTGCTGTGGGCGATGAGCGAGCAGATCGCCGCCGGCAGGCCGCCGTCCAGCGTGTGAGGGCGCCCCGGTCGCCCGATCCTTTCTGAGCCACAAGGCGAGAGGAGCGAAAAGCGGACAACGCAGGCGTTGTCCCTACACCGCACTGTAGGGACGAGGCCTGCCTCGTCCGCTGCCTGTCTACCCCTACCTTAAACGTTTCAGCCGCGCGACACTTCGGCTATAATGAGCCGTATCACAGGGAGAGTGCGGCCATATGGACATCAAAGCGTTTATCTTTGACCTGGACGGCGTGATTACCGATACGGCGGAATTTCATTTCCAGGCCTGGAAGCGGCTGGCGGACGAAGAAGGCGTGCCCTTTGACCGGGCGGACAACAATCAACTGCGTGGCGTGTCGCGGCGAGAGAGCCTGAACCGGCTGCTCAAAGGGCGGCCCATCGACGAGCCGACCGCCGAGGTCTGGCTGGAGCGCAAGAACACGTACTACCGCGACTACCTGCGCACCATCACGCCGGATTACGTGCTGCCCGGCGTGCGGCGCTTCCTGGACGAGGCGCAGCGGATTGGGCTGAAGCTCGGCATCGGCTCTGCCAGTAAGAACGCCCGCGAAGTGCTTGAACGGCTGGACATGATCGACCGGTTCGGCGCGATTGGCGATGGCTACGTGGTGACCAATACGAAACCTGCGCCCGACCTGTTTGTGTGGGTGGCGGGGCGGCTGGGCGTGACGGTGTCCGAGGCCGTGGTCTTCGAAGATGCCGAGGCGGGCGTCGCGGCGGCGCTCCACGGCGGCTTTCACGTGGTCGGACTCGGCCCGGCGGACGTGAGCCGCGCCCACGTGGCGCTGCCCGATCTGGCCGACGTGCGCGTCACGGACCTGTTGGCGGCGCTTAGGCAGGCGAAAGTGTAGAAGCGTCTCACCCCGACCCGCGCACGACCAGTTCGGGCGGCAGAAGCACATGGCGCGGCTCGATGCGCCGGTTGTGGGCCGCGTCTTCGAGCATCCTCACCAGCGTGGCGCAGATGGCCTCGATGGGCTGGCGCAGCGTGGTCAGCGACGGGCGCAGGTATTGGCCGAGCGGCGTATCGTCAAAGCCGATCACGGCGAAATCCTCGCCCACCCGTCTCCCACGCTCGGCGGCCTCGTTCATCACGCCGATGGCCACCAGGTCATCGATGGCTACCACCGCCGTGGGCTGCTCGTCGCGCGGCAGCGACAGCCACGTTCTCACCGCCTCACGCCCGGCATACTCAAAATTCTCTCCGCGCAGGATGTACGAGTCGTGGATAGGCAATCCGGCGGCGCGCATGGCCTGGATATAGCCCTGAAGCCGGAAATTGCCGCTGATGGATGTTTCCGGCCAGCCGATCATGGCGATGCGCGTGTGGCCACGCAGGATCAGGTGTTGCACCGCATCCGCCACGCCGCGCATGCCGTCCGTATCGACCCAGGGAAAGTCCCACTCCGGGTTGGAGCGGCCAAAGCTGACGAACGGAAATTCCTGGTCCATCAGGAACCGGATGCGCTCGTCGTCGGCCACGGTGCTGGCCACCACAAACGCATCGACGCGCCCGGTGCGGATCAACTCGTCGTAGACCGGCAGCGAGTCTTCGGGCGGATAGGTGAACATCAGCATGTGGTAGCCGATGGCCTCGGCAGCCTGTGCGAAGTAGTACGAGAACTGGTCGAGCACGGGGTTGACCATGCCGCGCGGGATGCGGTGCCAGGCATAACCGAACAGGCGGGTCTGGCTGGCTTTCAGGTTACGCGCGGTGATATTGGGCGTGTAACCGACTTTTTCAACCGCGTCGAGCACCTGCTGGCGAGTTTTTTCGCTGAAGTAGCCCGTTTTGTTGTTCAGGACGTGCGAGACGGTCGCAATCGAAACGTTGGCGTATTTCGCCACATCCTTGATGGTTGGCATCGTGCGCTCGATGGGTTACTCGCGGTGTTGAGCCGCTCGAACTATACCACATCTGGCGACGGTTTTTTATAGCCGCCCGCGATCAGCCGGTCCCGGACCGCCGTCACACTGATGGCGGCGATCAGGCTGCCCGTCAGCAGGAACCACGATGCAGCCAGAAAGGTGCTGACGGCGGCAATTAGCAAGATTCCCAACCACAGCCCCAGCGTGAAGAGCGGGTTGAGCGTCATCATGACCAGGGCGTTGCGCGCCGCGCCGCGCAGCGTGGGCGTTTCCATGTGGTAGTACAGCGGCCACAGGTACAACTGGAAAGCGAACCACAAGAGCAGCGCCGTCACCCAGAAGACGCGCAGCGCCACGAACTCGACGCCGGACATGTGCTGGTAGGCGATCAGGTTCGAGATGTTGACGACGATGACCAGGGCGTTCAGAAGCGCCAGCAACAGCCCGCGCCGCAGATTCGCCCGGAATCCGTCCCAGAAGTCGCGGATATTGGCCGTCGGGCCTTCGTGCGCCAGATGACTCATGTGCACGAGGCCCGCCCAGGCGGCAGGGGCGGTGACCAGCGGCAGCGAACAGACCAGCCACAGCACGTTGGCCCAGATATAGATGTAGCCCCGATGGTTGAGATGGCGCACACCGCGCCACACCGCCCGCAACCCGGTAATCACGGCGTACTTGCCTCACTGAGGCCGGCCTTATTGACCGGCCAGACCTGAATACGTCACACCTTCCACGAAATAGCGCTGGAAGATGAAGAAGATGATGGCCATGGGCAGGGTGGTGATCACCGCGCCGGCCAGCACCAGATCATACTGCACGTCCTGCCCCGCGCCACGCAGCACCGTCAGGCCCATCGGCAAGTTGAACATGTTCGGGTCGGTCCCGACGATGATCAGAGCATCCATGAAGTTGTTCCACTGGCCCTGGAAACTGAAGATGGCCAGCGCGGTCAGCGCCGGAGTGGCCATAGGCAGGATGACGCGGAAGAACGTGGTGAAGCGGCTCGCGCCGTCCACCTGCGCCGCTTCTTCGATCTCCTTCGGCACGGTTTCGAAGAACTGCTTCATGAGCATGATGCCGAAGGCGTCCGCGGCGAGCACCATCACGTAACCGTGATAGGTATTCAGCAGGCCAAGCTGGTTCAGCATCAGGAAGCGCGGGATGAGCATCACCACGCCGGGGATCATCAGCGTGCCGAGCACGATGAAGAAGATGATTCGGTTGCCGGGAAAGCGCAGCCGCGCCAGCGCATAGCCCGCCAGCGAGTCGAGTCCGAGGCGGAGCAGCATGACCAGCACGGCGTAGACGACCGTGTTCAGCGCCCAGCGCGGCAGGTTGCTGTTCGGCCCGGCGTACCGCAGGATCGTCTCGTAGCCGCTGTACGATGGGTTGAAGGTGATGCCGCTGGTCTGCTGCTCTGCGGTCAGGCGCGATACCTGCCCGGTCGCCGGGTCGGTGACCTCGCACTGCACGCCGAAGGGCGGGACCGGGATGAAGGCGGCGGGCCGGTCGGTGACTGCCGGGTCGCACTTGAACGAGTTGGCGATGGTCAGGACGAAGGGCATGATCTCGATGATCGCGAACAGGATCAGGATGGCGATGCCCACGATACTCAGGATGCGCCGGAGCGCACGGTTTGCGCCGACAGGCTCTTCAACGGGCGGCGCGGTCCGGGTGAGTGTTGCCATGATGGATCATCCCCCTCTCAGGCCGCTGCCTTGTCGCCGCCGGTCAGCCGCCGCTGGAGCAGCGTGGCGATAAAGATGATGATGAAGAGCGTGATGGCCGCCGCCGTCGCCCGGTCCATGCGCGGCTCGTTCTGCGAGCCAAACGCGAAGTCGTAGACCAGATAGGCGACGCTCATCGTCGAGCGGCGCGTCTGCGGGTTGCGCAGCACGTAAATCTGGTCGAAGACCTGGAACGTGCCGATCAGGCCCAGCGTGATCACGAAAAACGTGGTTGGCCGCAGCATGGGTATGGTGATATGCCGGAAGACCTGCCACGCGCTCGCGCCGTCCACCTGCGCCGCCTCGAAGACCTGCGCCGGGATGCTTTGCAGCGCCGCCAGATAGACCACCATCATCGTGCCAATCGTCGTCCAGATGGCCAGGATCATGATGGTCAGCATCGAGACGCTCGGCCCGCTCAACCATTCCCAGAGCGTGATGCGGAACAGCTCCGTATCGCGCAGGAAGGCCGACGAGTCTTTGGTGATGCCTACCAGGCCCAGGATGTTGTGGATCACGCCGTCGTTGTTGGAGAGCCACGTCACCGGCTGGTAATTGGGGAACAGCCCTTGCAGCAGCGTGTTCACCGGGCCGGTGTTCGAGAACATGAATAGGAAGATCATCGACACGACGATGGACGACGTGATGGACGGGAAGTAGTACGCCGTGCGGAACAGCCCGCGCCCTCTCAGCCATTTCTGGTTGACGATGACGGCCAGTGTGAGGGCCAGGATCGTCTGCGTTGGCACGACGCCGATCACGTAATAGACGGTGTTCTTTAGCGCATTGTAAAAGTCGCTGACCCGCCGCCCGTCGATCAACAATTGCTGGTAGTTGAGCAGCCCCACGTATTCAAACGCGCCGGGCCGCGCCAGCGGCGTGCGGCCATTCCAGTCCGTCAGGCTGAAGAAGAAGGCGATGAGCAGGGGCGTGATCAGGAAGGCCAGCAGCACCAGGAACGCCGGTGCGATGAACGTCAGCCCGGCAATCGCCTCTTGCCGTTTCGCTTCTTGCTGCGTGGTGGCGGGTGCGGTCTTGGTCACGGCGAGGTCAGGAGAAGTCAACTCGGTCATGTGTCGCCGCCTTGAAAACTATCGTTACGCGGATGCGGGGAAGGGTAGCGCGCTTGGTGTCATTACCCGCTCGTTGGGGTCCCGCCTCACCCCGGTCCGCCGTCGAACCGGGGTGAGACGAGACACATTACACTACATTACCAGAGGATGTCCTTACATGCCTTCGGCTTTGATCTCACGCGCGATCTCGGCGGCGTTCTGGAGCGCCTCTTCGGGCGTCAGGCTGCCATCCATCACGCCCGTCGTGCCTTCATCCACCGCCGTGGTGAAGTCGCCGTAGCCGAGCGGGAAGACCGGCGCCCAGGCATATTCCGCGCCGTTCACGAACGGGGCCAGGTCTTCGCCGCTGGTCTGGAGCCACGCATCGGCAGCGCTCGCGCGCGACGGCATCACGCCGAAGCCCGCTTCCGCGTTGGCCAGCGCGCCCTGCTCGCCGGTCAGGAAGTTCACCAGCTTCCAGGCGGCCTCTTCCTTGTCGGTCCCTTCAACCTGCGAGCTGACAGCCCAGCACTCGGTGAAGAGCAGCGTGCCGCGCCCGCCGTTGGGGGCCACCGGGATTTCGACCACGCCCCAGTTCAGTTCCGGGAAGTCGGTGTTCAGGTAGCCGATGGCCCAGTTGCCTTCGATGGTCATCGCCGCCAGACCACGCCCGAACGCCTCGCCGTTCCAGCCCGCGCCGCCCAGGTTCGAGGGCACGTCACCGACGCCGTTCTCCACGAAGCTGCGGTAGTAGGTCAGCGCCTCGACGGCTTCGGGGCTGTCGAAGGCAACCTCATCGTTGTCGTCGAACAGCTTCGCGCCGTTGGCCTGGAACAGCGCCAGCCAGCGGTTGCGGTCCGCGCCCGCGCTGAAGCCGACCACGTCCGCGCCGTCAGAAGTCTTGATGTCGGCGTTGGTGATGGCTTCGGCAGCGGCGTACATGTCGTCCCAGGTCCAGTCCGAGGTCGGCGCTTCCAGCCCGGCCTGCTCGAAGTAGTCCTTGTTGTAGAACACGGCGAGCGTCGAGAAGTCTTTGGCCGGGCAATACAGCGTGCCGTCGACCGTGAAGGCTTCACGCAGGGCGGGGTAGATGTCGTCCGGGTTCTCGATCTTGTCCGTGCCCGCCGCGAGCAGGCCCGAATCGACCAGCGAAGGCAGGTCAAACTGGCCTACCGTGAAGACCTCGGGGTAGTCGCCCGAAGCAAAACCGGCCTGAATCTGCGTCCCGTAGTCGGGCGAGATCAGGACTTCCAGGTCGATGTCGGGATTGGCCTCTTCAAACGCGGCGAACTGCGCTTCTTTAAAAGCATTTTCCGCCGGCGATGACGAGCCTGTCCAGACCCGCAGCACGACTGGGTCCTGTGCCAGCGCCTGGCTACCGAATGCGAGCGCCAGAACGACTGCCAGCACGAGGACGAACCACTTGTTACGCATAACGCTTCCTCCAGTCAACCCTCAGACACGAATAAGTCGGCGGCGTTCTTTTCGCCCTTTCGGGCGACCCCTCACGCCTGTGGGGCGCTAGACGCGGGGCCGCGCAGCTCGAAGCGCTTGCGCTCGCCCCGATAGCACACTGTGAAAGCGACGCGACGCCAGTGCTCCGGCAGGTGCGGATCGAGCGCCGGGCCGTCTGCGCCGAGATGCAGGCCGCAGAAGCCGAACAGAAGCGCCTGGATCAGCCCGCCGCACGCCGCGCCGTGAATGCCGTCGCGCACGTTGCCCTTGTTGTCGTTCAGATCGATCTCCGCCGCGTGCGTGAACAGCTCGTAGGCCAGTTCGCCCATACCCAGCCGCGCCGCCACCCAGGCATGGATGGCCGGGCTGAGCGACGAGCCGTGATCGGTGCGCGGATAGTACGTGTTCCAGTTGTTGAGCAGCACCTCTCGCGGAGCGCGCAGTTCGTCGCCCAGCAGCGCCATGAGCATCACCACGTCCGCCTGCTTGATGACCTGGGACTGGATGGCGCGCTGGTGGCCCAGGATGGCCTGCACGCTGTGTGTGCGTGGCTCGTAGAGCGGAACCGGGATGTACTCCATGTCGAAGAAGCCGGGGAATTGGATGTGAATCTGCTTCTCGGCGTCAAACGGGATCAGCATCCGGGCGATGATGTCGCGCCATTTGTCGAGGAGCGCGCCGTCAATGTGCAGCGCGGTGGCCAGCCGCCTGGCGTCGTCGGGCGCGTGGCGGCGCAGCCATTCCAGCACGTCGAGCGCGCGCTCCAGATGCCAGACCACCATACGATTGGTGAATACGCTGTTGTCGATGTTCTCGTGGTACTCGTCCGGGCCGATCTGCTGGCTCAGTTCATAGCGCCCATCCTTCGCCTCAACGCGGCTGGCCCAGAACACCGCCGTATCGAGGATGATCTCGGCCCCGTAGCGGCGCAGGAAGGCGTCGTCGCCCGTCCAGCGCCAGAATTGCAACACGGCATAGGCGATGTCTGTCGAGATGTGCTGCTCACTGTCGCCGGTCCAGATGCGGATACGCGTGCCGTCGGGCTGCGGATCGCCCCACTGCGGCGTCGTTTCTTCGCCGGTGTCGGTGCTCTCCCAGGGGAACATCGCGCCCTGGTAACCGTTGGCGCGCGCTTTGGCCCGTGCGCCGGCCAGGTTGTGGTAGCGGTACATGAGCAGGTTGCGGGCGATGTCCGGCTGGGTCAGCGTCATGGGTGGCAGGATGAACAGCTCGGTGTCCCAGAAGACGTGGCCCTTGTAGCCGAAGCCGGACAGCGTTTTTGCGCCGACGCTCACCCGGTCGTCGTGGCGCGGCGCGGCGATCAGGATGTGGTACATGGCGAAGCGCAACGCGAATTGCATCTGCTCGTCGCCGTCGATCACGATATCGCAGTCGCGCCACGTTTCGGCCCACGCCGCCGCGTGCGCCTCGTACAGCCGGTCATAGCCCAGTTTCGCCGCGTCACGCAGCGCGTGTCTGGCCTCGGCCAGCGGATCGCCGGTGTCGCGGCTGGTGTACACAGTGGTCAGCTTGTCCAGCGTGGCCGTTTCATGCGCCGCCAGCTTGAAGCGCGTCGTCAGCGAGGCCATCACATCGCGCGCCTGGGCGGTCACATCGGCGGGCGCGCTGAGCGTCAAGGCCATCGCCAGCCGGTAGCCCGATTGGCTGGTCACGCCGTCCAGCGCCACACTGTGCCCATTGGCCGAAGCGCTCATCTTCGCCCAGTGGCGCGCTCCGGCGTTGTCCACGTCGCCGTTCAGGCTCGCTTCGAGGGTGATCTCCGGGCTGCCGTCCACCGCAAAGACCTGCACACGCTGGGCGAGCACATGCTGGTCGGCCAGGCTGGCGAATCGCTCGAAGACAAGGCGGACGATGGCCCCACTCCGGGCGCGGAACAGGCACTCGCGGCGCAAAAGGCCCCGGTCCAGGTGCAGCGTGCGCCGGTAGCCGAGCAATAGCCCTTTCGGCGGGCGCTGGTAGTCGGTGGTGTTCGTGTTCAGGGCAAAGGGCGTGCCGTCAATCTTGATGCGAATGGGCAGCCAATCCGGCGCATTGACCAGTTCCGGCACGAGACGGTCGGGCGCGTGGTTGAAGATGCCGTGCACGAGCGT
>JADZBY010000757.1 GCA_020851855.1 Anaerolineae bacterium | reverse complement strand
TGATCCGCGCCGCGTATCAGGGCTACAACAGCGCCGCCGACACCGACCGGCTGATCGACGCGCTGCGCGCCCTGTTGCCCCAGGTGCGGACCTGACGTACCCTAACTCCCAAATTCTTCTCCCTTGAGGGCGAGGCGGTAGAAGAGCGGACAGCACAGGGATTGTCCCTACGGCGTGTCTGCGGGGCGGGGCGTTCCCCGTCCGCCGCCAGCTTTCTCCCCTACCGCTGAGGGAGAGAGGCCGGGGTGAGGGATTTTTGACGAAAGGACACTGCCTCATGCGCCTTGCCGACTTCTTCGCCGCTACCGGCGGTCCGCCCCGCCCGCTGCCGGACATGCGCCGCCTGCCGCCCGACGTGCGCCGGATGCTCATCGCGGCGCTGGCGCTGGCGGTCGTATGGTGGCTGGCGGCGGTGATCATTGACCAGGTGGGTGGGATCACCATTGTCTGGAACGACCAGCGCGCCACCTTTCGGCAACTGCCCTTTCACCTCAGCGCGCCCTACGCACTGCCCGCTTTCCGCAACCCGCCCTGGGCGGCGCTGGCGCAGGTCCCCTTTGTGTGGATTCCGCTGCCGCTGTCCATGCTGGTGCAGATGATCCTGTACTTTGGCGTCCTGGCGCTGATCGTCTACCGCTTCGGCGGCGGGCTGGGCGCTGTACTGGTGGGACTGTCGTCATTTTTTGCGCTGCTGGCCTCGGTGGAGTTCAACGTGGAATGGTTGGCCAGTCTCGGTTTGCTGCTCCCGGCGGCGCTGAGCGGCCCCTTCCTGTTGATCAAGCCTCAGATCGCGCTCGGCGCATACCTGGGTTACAGCCCGCGTCAGCTGGTGCGAGCGGCGGTGGGAGCCGCCCTCGTCGGCGTCGTCTCGCTGCTGATCTGGGATTGGTGGCCGCCGCTGATGCTCGGCAACCCGGAAGCGACCGTGGCGCAGCGCCACAACATGGCCCCGGTGGCGCTTCTCGGCTGGTATATCGCGCTGCCCATCGCCGCCGGGCTGGCCTGGTTCGCCATCCGCCGCCGCGATCCGGTCCTCGGCATCTTCGCCGGGCTGTTCGTCGTGCCATACATCGCGCCGTACAGCCTGTTGCTGGCCTTCACCCTGCTGGCGGTCCGGCGGCGGCGGCTGGCGGCCCTGATCAGCGCCGTGATGTGGGTAATCTACGGCGGTGCGCTGGTCCTGGGGCTTTTGCTTATGCCTTGAATCCTGATATACTTCAGATACCGTCCGTCGACCAACAGGGGGCCTCTCAGCCGGTGGCTGGGTGAAAAGTTGAGCTGATTATGGAGAACATGATCGAGGTCACCATCGACAGCATTCGCGTGAGTCTGATGTCGCCGCACCGGGTGGTGCTGCTCAAGGACAATCAGAGCGAACGATATCTGCCCATCTGGATTGGCCCATGTGAGTCGGACGCTATCACGGCAGAGTTGCAGGGCAACGCGCCGCCGCCGCGCCCGCTTACCCACGACTTGCTCAAGTCGGTCATCGGCACGCTGAACGCCAAGGTGCTTCACGTCCTGATCAGCGAGCTGCGCGACGACGTGTTTTATGCGCGCATCGTCATGGAGCTTGACGGGCGCACCATCGACGTGGACTCGCGCTCCAGCGACGCCATCGCCCTTGCGGTGCGCGTCCGTTCACCGATCTACGTGAACGAGTCGGTGATGGACCGCGCCGCCATCACGCCTGATCAGGAAGTCGAGACGGATCAGCCCGCCGCGTCTGGTGTGGACGCGACCGACGAGCGGCTGAGCATCTTCAAGGACTTCGTCGACACGCTCGATTTTGACGAGGACGACCCGGAAGGCAAGGAATAAGCCAAGCCCGAGGCCCTGTCCGACGCCCTGGCGCGTCCTCACCGCGCACGCAAGGCGACTACTCACGCACCTGTGACGGGGCGGGTCCGGCCTGCGGTCCCGCCTCGTTTTTAGTCACACGACGGCACACGGTTTCACCATGAGCGAGAATGTCAGACCGCCGAGCAATACCAGCCCCGGACGGTTAGGCCCGCATTCGATTGAGGCCGAAGAATCGGTGCTCGGCTCTGCCCTGATCAACCCGGAAACCATCTCCACGCTGGCCGAATTTCTCAAGCCCGAGGATTTCTTCGAGCTGAAGCACCGCTGGATTTGGGATTCCATCCTGACCATCTACAACCGCAATGAAGCGGTCGATAACCTGACCATCGTCGAAGAGCTGCGCCGTCGCAACCAGATTGACGACGTGGGCGGCTCGGCGTACATCACCTACCTGATCAACAACACGCCGACCTTCATCCACGCCGAGACGTATGGCCGCATCGTGGAGCGCGCCGCCGTGCGCCGCCGCCTGATGGACGCCGCCGGGACGATTGCCCAGCTTGCGCGCGAAGACGACGCCGAACTGAGCGACGTGATCAGCAAGGCCGAATCGACCCTGTTCGGCGTCACCGACCCGCGCCTGCGCAAAGAGATGGTCACCATGGCGCAGGCGGTCCAGGAATATTTCGACCGCATCGAGAATCTGTACGTCAACCCGGATGAACAGCTTGGCCTGCCCAGCGGCTTCTCCGACCTGGACCAGCTTCTCGGCGGCATCCAGAAATCGGACCTGGTGATCATCGCGGCGCGGCCCGGCGTGGGCAAAACCAGCTTCCTGTTGAGTGTGGCCATGAACGCGGCGCGCAAGGCGAACGCGCGGATCGGCATTTTCAGCCTGGAAATGGGCCGCGAGCAGCTTGTGCAGCGCTTTTACGCCATCGAGACGGGCATCAACTCGCAACGGCTGCGGCTGGGCAAGCTGGAGCCAAACGAATGGGGCCGTTTTGTCGAGGCCACCGGGCGGCTGGACAACTTGCAGCTGTTCATTGACGATACGCCGGGCATCTCCGTGCAGCAGATGATGGCCCGCTGCCGCCGTATCTACCGCGAGCACGGGCTGGATATGGTCATCGTGGACTATCTCCAGTTGATGACGTCCGGGCAACAGGCCAACCGCCAGGAGAACCGCGTACAGGAAATCAGCTTCATCTCGCGCGGGCTGAAGCAAATCGCGCGTGAGATGAACGTGCCGGTGCTGGCGGCGGCGCAGTTGTCCCGCGCCGTCGAGCAGCGCACCGACAAGCGCCCGCAGCTTTCCGACCTGCGCGAGTCGGGCAGCATCGAGCAGGATGCCGATGTGGTCGTCTTCCTGTACCGCGACGAGCTGTACGATCCGAATACGGAGCGCCCCAACCAGGCCGACGTCATCGTCGCCAAGCACCGCAACGGCCCGACGGGCGTCATTTCGCTCTACTTCCGCAAAGAGCTGACGCAGTTTGTAGACATGGTGAAGAGCAACATCAATCTGGCGAATTATTAGGCGGAAACGGAGCCTCACCCCTGACCCCTCTCCATCGTCGCCACCCAGGGGGACCCCGCCGACGATAGAGAGGGCAAGGGCGTGGCGGCGCGTCGCACAGGTGGTTCATCTCCCCTCTGCCATGTACTCATGGCGAGGGGCCGGGGGTGAGGGAGTGTTGTATGCCCAGCAAACGCACCGGCGGCAAGAAGGTCCGGCCTTTTGCGGGCTTTCCGGCGGGCAATCTCAAACGAATCATCGTGCCGGAACAGTTCTTCAGCGATTTGCTGCCGCTCATCGATGATCTGAACGAACTGAAGCTGACGGTGTACTGCTTGTGGGCCTTGCAGCAGCGCGAAGGCGATCACCGCTACCTGCGCCTGCGCGACGTGCTGGCCGACGAGGTCTTTACGTCCGGCATGGGCGCGGCCAAAGACGCCGAGGCGAACGTGTGCGCGGCGTTGGCGCGGGCCGTGGCGCGCGGCAGCTTGCTCGAAGTGATGGTCCCCGGCCCGACCGGCGACGAGGCGATCTACTTCATGAACACGGACAAGGGCCGGCGCGCCGTCGAGGCCTTGGAGCGCGGCGAATGGCAGCCTGGCAACGGCGCGGCGGTCGGGCTGATCGCCAGCCGTCCCACGATCTTTGCGCTGTACGAGGAAAACTTCGGCCCGCTCACGCCGTTGCTCTCCGAGACGCTGCGCGACGCCGAGGCCACGTACCCGTACGGCTGGATTCAGGACGCCATGCGCGCCGCCGTCGAGAACAACAAACGAAGCTGGCGCTACGTCGAGGCCATTTTGCGCCGCTGGACGACGGAAGGCCGTCCCCCGCCCACCCCGGCCAAAGACAACGCCAACGGCGCGCCCGAAAACGACCGCTACGTGCAGGATCAGTATTTCCGGCGGCGAGAGGACGAGAAGTAACCGACCATGACCGGTGTCACGCGCAACGCCCGCGCCTCGAACGGCGAAGTGTGCCCCATCTGCGGCGGGCTGGGCCTCGTGACGCGGCCCGTGCCCGTCGGCGACCCCGATTTTGGCAAGGCGTTCCCCTGCGTGTGTCAGGCGGACAGCCTGCGGGCGCGCGAAATCGCCCGGCTGCGCACGGTGGGCAACCTGGAAGCCTACACGGCAAAGACCTTCAACGCCTTCGAGATCGATCACCAGCTTGTCGAGCCGGAAGAGCAATACCTGCGGTCCATCTTCCCGGATATGACCCCGGCGCGGCGGCTGAGCCTGACCGACGAGCACCGCCGCATGGTGAAGATCGCGGCGGA
>JADZBY010000756.1 GCA_020851855.1 Anaerolineae bacterium | reverse complement strand
GAAACCGAGGATTCCCGCTTTTTCTCCCCTCTCTCCATGAGGGAGTGAGGGTCAACACGAAAACGGGCTTTGCAGACACACCCTAGAGTCTGAGCCTCACCCTGGCTCCCTCGCTACGCGGAGCGCCGCGTAGCGAGGGGGAACGGTGCAGGCGGGATGCAGGCATGGCGAGGGCCGGGGGTGAGGGGGTCCGGCGCATCCGAGGTCGCCGCCGGCCCGCCCACAGTCTCGCGAGTAACTTTGTGCCTTCTGCTGCGGGAAATAGAGCAGTAGAAAATGCAATACCGTGAGGTCACATCATGCTACGACGTCGCACATGGGTAGAAGTCATGCTCACGCTGGTGGGCCTGGCGGCGCTGGCCGTTGTGGGCCAGGGCGCACTGTCGGGCACGGCCTGGGCGCTGGCTCCCAGCCCCACACCGAGCTTCCGCGAAGTATGCCAGCACGTCCTCACGCGCGCCGTGTCCCTGACCGAGCAGAATTGCGGCGAGACAGGCCGCAACGAAGCCTGCTACGGCTTCAACCGCGTTCAGGTCGAATGGCAGGAAGCGCTGGACCCGGCCAGCGTGCGCTTTGAAGAAAGCGGCGATATCGTCCCCATTCGCAATCTGGCGCGCATCCAGACGCACGGCCTCAACCCGGACACGGGCGACTGGGGCCTGGCGCTCGTCAAGCTCCAGGCGAACCTGCCCAACACGAATCCCGGCCAGAATGTCACCTTCATCCTGTACGGCAACACCTCGCTCTCCCAGGACGAGGACCAGACGAACGCCTTCTACCTGTCCACCGAGCTTGGCTCCCTGACCTGCAATCGGCTGCCCAGCAGTTCGCTGATCGTGCGCGCGCCGGCCAATGTGGCGGTCAATTTCACGCTCAACGACGTGCAAATCCGGCTGGCCTCTACCCTGGTCCTGAGCGCGGCGCAGACGTCCCTGCAGGTCAAGGTGATGGAAGGGCACGCCAGCGTCACCGCCGGCCACGTGACGCAAGCGATGGTCGCCGGTCAGGAATTGGCCGTGCCGCTCGACCCGGTCACCGGCAACGCGGCGGGCGCGCCGAGCGAGCCGGTGGCCTTCGCGCACGAGCCGGTCATGGATTCGATGGGCGCGCTGGCCGACACCGTCAGCGGTGAAGCGCTTGAGGGTGGAATCACGCTGGACGGCCCGATCGAGATGATCGACCGCGAGGGCGGCTGGATCACGGTCAACGGGCGGCGCATCAAGGTCGACCCGGCGATACTGGCCGGCCTGGAAGTGGGCCAGATCTTCCGCTTCTCCGGCTACGGCTATGGCTTCATCACCTTCGAATTGCCGCCGGGCGTCGCCGTACCGCCGGGTGGCCGCCTGCCGCCGGATGTGCTGGCCCAAATCCTGCGTGACCGGGGCCTGGGTATGCCCACCGAAGAAGCGCCGGCCCCGCCTACGCTAGCGCCGCCGACCGCTGCGCGCCAGCCGAGCAATACGCCGCTGCCGCCCGCGCCGACGGTGGAGCCGCCCACGCCCGCGCCGCCGACGCTGACGCCGGTCCTGCCCACCTTGACGCCCGTCCCGCCGACGGTGACGCCCGCGCCGCCCACCCCGGCCCCGCCGACCGACCCGCCGCCTACGGATCCGCCGCCGCCGCCGACCGACGCGCCGCCGCCGACGCGCCGACCAATGCCCACCCAGTGCCGTGGAAGGGATTGCCCCGGTGGCTGATCTACCCCGGCTGCTGGTTGCGACCACCAACGCTGGCAAACTGCGCGAGTACCAGGACATGCTCGCCGGTTTGCCGGTGCGCTGGGTCGGCCTTGACGACGTGGGCTTGGCCGGCGTGGATGTCGAAGAGACGGGCACGACGTTCTGGCAAAATGCCCTGATCAAGGCGCTGGACTATGCGCGCCGGGCGAACCTGCCCACGCTGGCCGACGATTCGGGCCTGGAAGTTGACGCCCTGAACGGCCGGCCCGGTGTGTATACCGCCCGGTATGCCCCGACCGTCGCAGAGCGCAACGCCAAGCTGCTCAAAGCGCTGAAAGGCGCGCCGGACGAGGCGCGCGGCGCGCGATTCGTGTGCGTCACGGCGCTCGCCACACCCGACGGCCTGACGGTGACTGCCGAGGGCACGCTCGACGGGCGAATCGGCCACGCGCCGCGCGGCGTACACGGCTTCGGCTACGATCCCATCTTCATGCTGCCCGATGGCCGCGCCCTTGCCGAGCTTCCGCCCGACGAGAAGCACGCCATCAGCCACCGGGGCCGGGCGCTGGCCCGGATTCGCCCGCTTCTGGAGTACGTGCTCGCACATCCCCCCATGCGCTAACGCCGGGCGGCGGTACAATAGAGTCCGAGCGAAGCCAGGGCGCGCGATGCCCACGTGGTGAACGCTGTACGTGTGGTGCAGCGCGGGGCGCGGGCTGTGCTCCGGTTCCCGCCGCTTGGAGAGGATGCGACGATGTCCGAACGCGATCAGCAGGTGGCGCAGGCGGTGGCCTTTGCCTATGATCACGCCCAGGCCTTCGCGGGCGTGATGGACTACACCGGCCTGTCGCCCGCCGATGTGCAGAGCCTGGACGATTTGCAGCGTGTGCCCATCACCAGCCGGGACGCGCTGGCCCACATGCAGGCGATGAACCCGCCTTTTGGCGGCTGGCTGGCCTCATCCGCGCCGCGCCTTCAGCGGGTATTTGCCACGCCCGGCCCGGTGCTCGTCCCGTACAGCGAATCGGACGACGGCGACGTAGAAGCCGCCCGGAGCGCCCTCGCAGCGCTCGGCGTAGCGGCGGGCGACGTGGTCCTGAACGCCTTCCCTTATCACGACAGTCCGCTGGCGCAGGTCCTCGACGAGGCGGCGCGCCGGTCGGGCGCTACCGTGCTGCCCTTCGGCCCGCTCGGTCCGGACAACGCCGAGCGCGCCGTCGCCGCTGCCGTGGCGATGAAGGCGACCGTCTTCGCCGGGACGCCGCCGGGCCTCGAAGCGCTGTACGCCCAGGCCGAGGCCATGACGTTTGCCCCCGGCACGCTGGGGCTGCGCATGGCGTTCTTCACCGGCAGCGCCTATCCGCCCGCGGTGCGCCGTAAGTTCGAGGACCAGTATGGCCTGTGCACGGCGCGCGCCTATTCGACGCCTGAATTGGGCCTGGTCGCCTTCGAGCGGCCCGGCCAGCCCGGGCTGTACTTCCCGGAATCGCTGCTGGTGGAGATTTGCGACCCAGAAAGCGGCGCGCGCTTCCCAGATGGCCGGCTGGGCGAAGTGGTCGTGACGCGCTTCAGCCGCGTTTTCCCGCTGGTGCGCTTCGGTACGGGCGATCTGAGCGTGATGGAGCACGACGCCGACGGGCGGGCGCGCCTCAAGCGCTTGTACGGGCGCTCTGAAGAGGCGGTCAAGCTGCGCGGGCGCTTTTTCCACGGCGACCAACTTCGCGCGGTGGTCGATGCGCTGGAGCCGGTCGCCGGGCTGGCGGCCATCGTCACGCGCAACGACGGGCAGGATTTCCTGATGCTGTATGCCAAGCGGACACAGCCCGAACCGGCGGTTGCGCCCGCCGCAGCCCCATCCGAGCCGCCCCAGCCGCCGGAAGCCGTCCCATCCGGCGCGCAGACGGAATCCGAGGCTGCTCAGGCCGCGCGTGAGGCGATCACGGCGCTGATCCGAGACGCCGTCGAAGAACAGACCGGATTGCGCCCGGACGTGATCGAATTTGTGGACGATCTGGACGCCAGCAAGCGCCTGATCCGCGACGAGCGGCGGTAGCGGCCCTCAGCGTGGGCAGGGACGAGGCCTGCCCCGTCCGGCAGGCGTCGCCGCGCGCCGTCGCCGTTTGCGCCAGGCGCGCAAAAATGTTCTGCGTATACTTGTAGTTTGTGTGTGCCGTCGGTGGCCGTTGTCGCCCGCCTTCGCATGTCTAGCATTGCCGTCATGATGGGCTTGGCGTTCCTTGACTGCACCGGGACCACCGGAGAGACGCCGTGTTAAAGGCATCGCTGCGTATCAGTCTGGTATATGGGGTGGTCGCAGCGCTATGGATCGCTCTCTCCGACCGTGTGGTCAGTCTGCTGGCTCCGATTGAGCATTTTGCGGTTATCCAGACCTACAAAGGCTGGGCGTTTGTCGCGTTTACCTCGGCGTTGCTCTTCGTTCTGGTGCGCTACGAACAGGCCAGGATCGAGGCGCTTCAGCACACCCAGCGCCAGCAGTCGCTGCGTTTCCAGCGCATCCTGGATCAGGCCGGTGACGCGATCATCGTCGTCGATGCAGCGCGCCGGATCGTGCACTTCAACGGCTCGGCGGAGCGCTTGTTCGGCTACAGCGCCGCCGAGATGCTTGGCAAGCCCATCCAGAACATCCTGCCCGCTGTCGAGACGGCGCTGAGTTGGGGTGGGGGAAGCGTCGCCCTTGCCCCGGCATCCCGGAATGGCATCCGGCACATGGCGCAGCGGCGCAACGGGGCCAGCTTTCCCGCCGAAGTCTCCGCAGCGCAGGTGGAAGATGCCAGCGACGCCCCGCAGTTTGTCGTCATCATGCGTGACGTGACGGAGCGCGAGCACTTGAACGATTTGCTGCGCAAAAGCCAGGAAGAACTCGAACAGCGCGTCAACGAGCGCACGCAGGAATTGCGCGACGCCATCGACGAGCGCGTCGCCGCCGATCACCGGCTGCGCGCCGCCATGCGCCGCCTCGAAACGCTCATCGAGAATCTTCAAATCGGCGTGCTGCTGGCCGACCGGCTGGGCCACGTGCAGCAGGTGAACCAGCAGTTCTGCGACATCTTCAGCCTGGAAGACAAGCCCACGGCGCTCACCGGTCAGAAAGAGAGCGCCGTGATTCGCCGCATGAGCGCACAGCTCGTTGGCCAGCCCGACCTGACCGGCGAGTACCGCTATATCGAGAGCAAAGAGCGCCCGCAGAACAACGACCGGCTCGAAACCATCGATGGCCGCATCCTGCTGCGCGACTACATCCCCATCGTTGAAGACGGCGTATGCATCGGCCACCTGTGGCAATACCGCGACATCACCGATCAGGAGCGCTCGGAAGAAGTCCTGCAAACCGCCCTGCAGCAGATGAACATGCTGTACACCGTCGGACGAATGCTCATCGTGGCCCAGGACATCGAAGGGTTGCTGCACGCCTTCTGCGAGCCGTTTATGCAGGAAGGGCCGTGCGGCGCAGCGCTCTTTTTCACCGGCGGGGAGTCCGGCGACGATCTCACCTGGGCCGAGCTGGCCACCCAGACCGGCGATTGCCCGCTGGCGACATACGACACCGGCGCGCGCTGGAAACTGGACGATTTCCCGTTCGGGGCCGTCTTGCGCGCCGGGCGCGATGATCCCTTGTTTATCGGCGACGTGAATCACCACCCGGCGCTCAGTGCGCAGGACGCCGCGCGTCTCGCCGCCGAGGACGTGCAGGCGGTGGCCGTCGTGCCGCTCCATTCGCGCGGCAAGCGCATCGGCGTGGTGTGCGGCATGTGGCGCGAACCGCGCGAGCAGCCGCCCCAGGATTGGCCAATCGCCGCCTATCTCGCGCCGCAGCTCGCCGCCCTGGTCGAAAGCCGCCGCCTGATGGTCCGCACCGCCGAAGCCGAGCGGCGCTACCGGCTCATGGCCGACAACATCACCGACCTGATCGCCCGCCACGCGCCGGATGGGTCCTATCTATACGTGTCGCCGTCCGTGTCGCGGCTGCTGGGCTACACGCCGGAGCAGGTCATCGGGCGCACGCCGTTCGACCTGTGCCACCCGGACCACGAGTCGCGCCTGCGGGAAGCGTTTTCCGCCCTGCAGGACAGCGCGGCGGGCGGGCCGGACATGCGCACCTTCAGCTACCTGATCCGCCGCGCGGACGGCTCGTACACGTGGTTCGAGACGGCGGCGCACATCGTGGTCGAACCGAGCACAGGCGTGGCGCGCGAGATTCTGGCCGTCAGCCGGGATGTCAGCGAGCGCATGCAGGTCGAGCAGGACTTGCAGCAGGCCCGCGACGCGCTGCAAAAACAGGTCGCAGAGCGCACGGCCACCAACGAGCGGCTGCAAGAACTGGACCGGATGCGCTCCAAGTTCGTCTCGGATGTGTCCCACGAGCTGCGCGCGCCGGTCACCAACCTGAGCATGTACCTGTACCTTCTGGAGCGCGACGATTCCACGAAGCGTGAGCACTATTTCTCGCTGCTCCAGAAGCAGGTCCTGCGGCTGAAGGCGCTCATCGACAATATCCTCGACCTATCGCGGCTGGAGATGGCCTCGGAGCGCGTGGTGTTCCATCCTCTCGATCTGAACTCCGTCGTGGAGCCGGTAGTGGCCACGCACGTGGCGCGCGCGGAGTCGAGCGGGATTGACCTGCGCTTTGAGCCGGGCGCTGATCTGCCGCCCATCTTCGGGGATCGCGAGCGGCTGGCGCAAGTCGTGGAGAATCTGGTGGCCAACGCGATCAACTACACGCCGCAGGGCAGCGTCACGGTGCGTACGGGGACCGCCCCGGAGCGCGGCGCGGTGACGCTGGAAGTGCGCGACACGGGCATGGGCATCCCGCCGGAAGACCAACCGGGCCTGTTCCGGCGCTTCTTCCGGGCCAGCAACGTGCGCCAGGTGGGCATCCCCGGCACGGGCCTGGGGCTGGTCATCGTCCGCGAGATTGTCGATCTCCACAAAGGCACAATCACGCTGAACAGCGCGCCGGGCGTGGGCACTACCTTCTGCGTGGAACTGCCCAGCCTGCCCGCCGAACCGAGGGGGTGAGGACCGCCTTTTCCGTGAGCACACGCCGCCCCCGACCGCTATTCTTGTGTTGACGAACCCCATAGGGCTATGATACGATTAAGCGCCACACGGAACCCGGCATCGGTGCGGCCCCGTGTGTTTTGTTTGCAGCGTGAACGCGGTTCGAAAGGCCAGGTGAATAGTATAAGCGCGGGAGAGTATCGAGTAAACGAGCAGATTCGCGGGGTGGCTCGCGTGCGCCTCATCGTCCAGGGCGAAGAGGGCAAGAGCGAGAACATCGGCGTGGTGTCGCTCCG
>JADZBY010000755.1 GCA_020851855.1 Anaerolineae bacterium | reverse complement strand
GCAACCTGCTGCTCGATCCACTGGTAGGTGCGGCGCAGGCCGTCTTCCAGCGAGATCTCCGGCTCCCAGCCGAGCACTTCGCGCAGCCGGGTATTGTCCGAGTTGCGCCCACGCACACCCTGCGGGCCGGGCACGTGCTTCTTCTCGATGTTGACCTCGGCGGCGGCGGCGGCCATGTCGGCCAGATCATTGATGGAGATCAGGCGATCCTGCCCCAGGTTGAGCGGCTCGCGGTGGTCGGAGCGCATCAGCTTGTAGATGCCGGTCACGCAGTCGTCAATGTAGCAGAACGAGCGCGTCTGCTCGCCATCGCCCCAGATTTCGACTTCCGGCTTGCCGGTGAACTTGGCATAGGCCACCTTGCGGCACATGGCGGCGGGCGCTTTCTCGCGGCCACCTTCCCAGGTCCCATACGGGCCGAAGATATTGTGGAAACGCACCGTGCGCGTCTCCATCCCATAGTCCTCGTAATAGTGCATCGCCATGCGCTCGCTGATGAGCTTCTCCCAGCCGTAAGCGTCCTGCGGCATGGCGGGATAAGCGTCTTCTTCCTTGAGCGGCACGACGTTCGCCTCGGTCTGGCGGTATTCCGGATAGACGCACGCCGAGGACGTGTACAGGTAGCGCTTGACGCCGTTGAGGCGCGCCGCTTCGAGCGTGTGGGTGTTGATCAGCACGTTATTATGCAAAATCTGGCTGTGGTGGCTGGAGATGAAGCCCATGCCGCCCATGTCCGCCGCCAGTGCGTAGACTTCCTCAACGCCGCGCGTGGCCTGAAGACACGCATCCCAGCGGCGCAGGTCCAGAATCTCAAACTCATCGGCGTCGACCGGGGTGTATTCGGGGTACTTGAGGTCCACACCCCGCACCCAGTAGCCCTGATTCTTCAAAAAGGTGACCAGGTGATGGCCGATGAAGCCGCCCGCCCCGGTGACCAGTACTCGCGTAGGAGCCATCCTGTATTCCTCCACTCACATGCAACGTGTCGTGCGATTCTAATGACGAATGGTTCGATTGAGCAAATGCACGCCGGGGACCCGTCAGCCGGCGGCGACTTCCGTGCGCCAGCGCAGCGATTCATCGAGCCGGCCCGTGGCCATCAGCTCTTGAATCTGCGCGATTCGCTTGAAGCGCGTGCCCTCGAAATCTTCCAGGACCAGCCCGACGCGCTGGTAGACATCCAGAAGCTCTTTCGCGCCTTTGCGGGCGTCCCACTGCGGCTGAAATTCGGGCAGCATCCGCTGCGCCTTGCTGAAATCGACGCGATACGAGCGCTTGTCGGGGCCGCCGTCGGGCGCGTACTCCACATACGAGCCGGGCACAGTCTCGACCACGATATCGGCAATCTCACGGATGCGGTAATTCTGGTCGGTGCGCCCGATGTTGAAGACCTGGTTATGCACGACCTCGCGCGGCGCTTCGACGGCGGCAATGAACGCCCGGCTGATGTCCTCGATGTGGATGATGGGCCGCCACGGTGTGCCGTCGCTCTTGATGTACACGCGCTTCGTGGTGAAGGCCCACGCCACGAGGTTGTTGAGTACGAGATCGAAGCGCAGGCGCGGCGAGACGCCGTAAGCCGTCGCGTTGCGCAGAAAGACCGGGCTGAAATCGTCGCTGGCAAGCGGGCTGATGTCCTGCTCGGCCAGCACTTTCGAGACGCCGTAGGGCGTCACCGGGTTGAGCGCGCCCTCTTCGGTCAGGAAATCGTCGCCTTCGGATGCGCCGTAGTTGCTGCACGACGACGCGAAGATGAACCGCTTCACGCCCACCATCTTGGCCAGGGACGCCAGACGCACCGAGGCGCGGTGGTTGATGTCGTAGGTCAGGTCCGGGTTCAGGTTGCCGAGTGGGTCATTCGACAGCGCGGCCAGGTGAAAGATCGCCTCAACGCCATCCAGATCGCTGGCCTGCACGTCGCGAATGTCCTTCCGAATCTCGGGGATCGACCGGAAGCTATCGATGAATGTGGAGCGCTCGTAGTAGCCCGTATCGAGGCCGACGACCTCGTAGCCGCGATCCAGCAGCAAGGGAACCATGACCGTTCCGATGTAGCCTTTGTGGCCTGTTACCATGATTCGCATCGTTCAGACTCTCTCGACTTTCTGGTGTTCCAATTCCGATGTTGTCCGTTTTGCCCTTGCGCGCATTCTCGTCCACGGGTTGGCGCGGTCCAGCAAGGGTATAGGGATGCCCACTTCTGAAGCACTCTAACGCGCTGCCCTTTCACTCGCATAACGAGTTGCCCTAAACAACTACAAACCGTGGTGCAAGGGTCGAGCGATGGCGACGAATCGAGCGGATGGGCGCGTCGTGTTACCGCGCGCAGACGGCGAAAACGGGGATGGAAGCGGCAATCCTCGCCGTCCCTGTAAAGGCTGTTCGCCCCGAAGGCATGGCTCGGCGCGCGGCGCGTGTTAGGCTCTGGTTAGGTGTGCAGGGTATACCTACTACCATGATTTGGCAAGAACACCCCCTAACCCTGACCCTTCCCCCATGCAGGGGGGAAGGGAAAACCGGCTCTGAAAGCCCTCACTCTTGAAGGGGGAGGGGTTGGGGGTGGGGAAACGGCCCTGAAGCCTTACCAGGCGCGCGTTTTCACAAATCAGCGTCATCGTGGAGCCGGATGCGGCCTCGTGCCGCCTAACCGAGTTTGGGGAAAAGCTTGTTGCGCGGGGCAGAAGGTAATGGTGGTGCGGGTGGGGGCGCTGGCTCAGCGATGGGTATGGGTTGTGGGGCAGATTGGGGCGCGGTGTGGGATTGCGGAGCCAAGCCGGGCTGTGGGGTTTCCAGGTACTTGCGCAGCCGAGCGCTTCGCTCTTCCGGCGTGTGGCCGTCGTGGTGCGCCGTGAAGGCCGGCCAGTCACCGACCAGCTCTTCGGGCGGCACGCGCCAGGCTACCTGTTCGCCCGTGGGCAGCATGATATACAGCACCGGCCAGCCCAGTTCAAGCGGGTCTTCGCCCACTCCAACTTCCAGGCCAAGCTGTGCGGCAAAACGAACGGCCAGCATGACGGCGATGTTGTGGTTGCGATACAGCAGATCGGACAGGTCCATAACTGTATTCTCCGGACCGCGCCCAACGGAAGACGGCAAGTCTACGCCTATTATTGTCGGAATTTCGCTGAGCGCGTATAAAAGAATCGTAACACCAGATCGCACACTTCTGGTCGCAAGGTGACTATTATAACGCCCTGAAGAGGAAGAAAGTAATCTTGAAAGTCCTTCTAACCGGGCATCTTGGCTATATCGGGACCGCCGCCGCGCCTGCCCTGCTGGCGCGCAAGCACCAGGTGGTCGGCCTGGACAGCGGCCTGTTCGTGAGCGGCGCTGGCCCAACGGGGCGCGGCAGCAAGGCGCACACGTTCTGGGATATTCGCGACGTCCAGCCCGACGACCTGCGCGGCTTTGACGCCATCGTTCACCTGGGCGCACTGGCGAACGACATCCTGGACATCGTCCCGCCGGAAATTGCCCACGAGGTGAACTACAGCGCCGCGATCCGCCTGGCGAGCATGGCGAAATACGCGGGCGTGGCGCGCTTCGTCTTTCCTTCGACGTGCGGTGTGTATCCCAAAAAGGCGACCGGGCCGCTGAGCGAGCGGCGAATGCCGAACCCGCAAGACGCCGTCAGCGCGATGAAATTGCGCGTGGAATATGACCTGCTGCGGCTCGGCGATTCGAGCTTTGCGCCCGTCATCTTGCGGCTGGGCATCGTGTGCGGCGTGTCCCCGGCGATGCGCCACGACCCGCTGCTGCACTGGCTGATCGCGCGCTGCCTGAGCGGGAGCCTGCCTGCGCCGGAGATGATCCCCGAAGGCCCACACCCGCTGGTGCACGTCGAGGATGTGGCCGGGGCCATCGCCTCGGCATTGGAAGCGCCGCAGGATGTCGTCGCCAACCAGGTCTTCAACGTGGCGCTGCCGGGCATCGCGCACTCCGGACATGCGCTGATGCTGTTCGCGCATGGCGAGAGCGCAACCATCGAGGACGCCCAGGCGCGCGGCTGGCCGGTGGGCGCGGTAGATGGCTCGAAGCTCCTGACGAACCTGCCCGATTTTCATTTCGCCTGGGATATCCCGCACATTGTGGAACAGGTGCGCCGGGCATACGAGGGCAGCGGCCTGGACGCCAATGCGTTGCAGCGGTTGCGCCTGGCGCGCAAGCTCAGCCTGAAGGCCCGCCAGGACAGCGGCGCGCTGCTGCCCACATTGCGACCGGCTTCCGCGCGTATCCAGGTGTGACAAGCGCGGCGTCGCTGCCGCACGAGTGGGCAAATCCGTGTATTCCGTGGATTCAGTCCAGCGGGTTGCTGAGCAACAGCACCTGCACATCCAGCGCGCCGATGGCCAGATGATCGCCGTGCTGGAGCGGGTACGAGCGCCCCGGTTCGAGCCGCACCCCGTTCAGCCGCGTCCCATTTGAGCTGTTGTTGTCGATCACCGCGACGCTATCGCCTTCGAGCCGCAAGAAAAGGTGCTGCCGCGATACGCCCAGGTCTTCCGCGCGAAACGGGCGCAGGTCGATGTCGGGCTGGATGGCATTGCGTGGGTCAGCGCGTCCCAGCGTCACCTCGCCGGTCAGGTTCAGGATCAGCTCAACCTTGTCGGGCACGATCAGCAGCGCCAGACGCCAGGGCCGGATCACGCCCAGGTCGAGCATCTCGACAGGCTGCGGCGGCACCACCGGCTCGACCTGGGGCGGCTCATTCGCCAGAATGGTCGTCTTCTTTGAAGTCACGTATTGCGTCTCCATTGCACGTGCGAGTGAACCCCGTTCGATACCCGATCCCCCTAATTGTACTGAACTTCGTGAAAGACGCTGTTTGGATGTTGATTAATGTCACGGTATCTGAAGAATCGGGTTGCGCTGGGAAGGCCCTCACCCCCTGGCCCCCTCTCCCGACCGCCGAGTACGGCTGGGAGAGGGGGAAACACCTCTGACGGGCAACGCCCCCTGACCCCGGATGCCACACCGGTGTTCGACGCCGCGTGTAGGGGCGGCTCGCGAGCCGCCCGCGCCGGGCGGACTTGGCATCGCGCCGATCCATCCATTTTGATGCGTTCTCTCTGCTCGCACGCATTGCCTGCTTGACAAAAACGCAGACCGTCCTACAATGAGTCTGAGAGAACGATTTCTCGACACACCAATCCGCTCCACACCCTGGACATCAATCCTCTCCATGCGGAGCAGCCGGTGCGCCGACTCTCGGCGGTCATTCGACGCGTCTCTTACTCGCCTTCACAAACACCTATGACAGACGCGCTTCAGGCGTCACGCTGAGAGAACGATTTCCAGAGCAGCGTGCGACACGTTGGAGCTTTCGCCATGCCGAGTCCAACGATCAGCGAAGTGGCCAAACAGGCGGGTGTGTCCCGTGCGACGGTGTCCCGCGTGGTGAACAACAACCCGCGCGTGGACCCGGCGCTGCGCATGCGCGTGCTGGCCACCATCGAGGCGCTCGGTTACCAACCCAACCGCTCGGCGCGCCGCCTGCGCGCCCAATCCAGCAGCGTCATCGGTCTGGTCATCTCCGATATTCAGAATCCGTATTTCATCTCCGTCATCCGGGGCGTCGAGGATGCATCCTACGCCGCCGAGATGAGCATCATCCTGTGCAACTCCGATGAAGATTACGCCAAGCAGCGGATGCACCTGCGCGTATTGGAAGGCGAGCGCGTCGCCGGGCTGATCATCGTGCCCGCCCGCAGCGACGAGGGCGAAGACCTGGCGCGCCTGCAAAACGCGGGCATTCCCGTCATCCTGCTCGACCGCGCCATCGAAAGCATCCCGGTCGATACGGTCGGAGTCGACAATGCGCGCGGCGCGTACGACGCGGTCAAGCACCTGATCGGCCTGGGCTGCCGGCGCATCGCCATGATCAGCGGCCCGATGACGCTCACCACCGGCACAGAGCGCTTTCGCGGCTACCGGGATGCACATCAGGATGCGGGCCTCGCCGTGGAAGAGGCGCTGGTCAAGGTGGGCGACTTCCGCGCCGAAAGCGGCTACCGGCTGGCGAAAGAATTGCTGGCCGCCCAGCCGCCCGACGCCATTTTTGTGGCCAATAACCTGATGACGCTGGGCGTGATGCACTACCTGCGCGAGGCGGGTGTGCGCGTGCCGGAAGGAATGCCGCTCGTCGGTTTTGACGACATGCCCTGGTCGGCGGAGCTGTATTCGCCGCTGACCGCCGTCTCGCAGCCGACCTACGAACTGGGGCAGGAGGCGGTCGCCTTGTTGTTGCGGCGCATCGCGAACGCCAACGCGCCGTTTCGCTCCGTGGTGCTCCAGACGAAGCTCATCGTGCGCGAGTCATGCGGCGCGAAGCTGCGGCAGGCAGAGCGCATGGCCAAAGACGGCAGCGCCCCGGCCACCACCGCCGCCGCGCGGCCCAGCCCCATCGACGTGCTACAACGGGCGCGCCACGTGACACGCTCTCCCTTCCGAAAGCGCCGCCGCGACGAGCGCTAACAGGCTTTCGTGTTCTTGCGACCTATTGAGGAACAGGCATGGCGTTCGAACAGTCACCGACCCAAACCCCTGCGCCCGCTGCGGCGGAAATGCCCGTCATTTTGAGTATGCAGGGCATCACCAAGCGTTTTCCCGGCGTGGTGGCGCTCGACGGCGTGAGCTTCGACGTGCACCTGGGCGAGGTTCACGGCCTGGTGGGCGAAAACGGCGCGGGCAAATCGACGCTGATGAAGATCATGAGCGGCATCTACACCGAATTTGACGGCCACATGCTGCTCAACGGCGTCCCGGTCGCCTTCCACAGCCCTGGCGACGCCCAGGCGAGCGGCATCGCCATGATCCACCAGGAATTGAACCTCGTCCCCGAATTGACCGTGTACGAGAACATTTTCCTGGGCCGCGAGATACGCACGCGCCTGGGCACAATTGACCGGCGGGCCATGCGCCGCGAGGCCGAAGCGCTCATGGCCCGGCTGGGGCTGGACATCGATACGAACCGCCACATTGACCGGCTGCGCGTCGGGCAGCAGCAACTGGTCGAGATCGCCAAGGCGCTCAGCCTGAACTCCCGAATCATCATCATGGACGAGCCGACGTCCGCGCTGAGCGATAGCGAGGTGGAGTACCTGTTCAAGGTGGTTCGCAACCTGCGCGAGCACAACGTGGCGGTGATCTACATCTCGCACCGGCTGGACGAGGTGTTCGCCATTGCCGACCGGGTGACGGTGCTGCGCGACGGCAAAGTCGCCGGGTCGGCCATGACGCGCGACATCACCCGCCGCAAGCTGATCAGCCTGATGGTGGGCCGCGACCTGGACGTGCTGTACCCGAAAGCGGACATTGAGCTTGGCGACGTGGTGTTGCAGGTCGAGCACCTGAGCTACATCCAGGGCCGCACGCAGGTCTTGAACGACATCTCGCTGACCGTGCGCAAGGGCGAGATCGTGGGCGTGGCCGGGCTGATGGGCGCAGGGCGAACGCAGTTGCTTGAGGCGATTTTCGGCGTCTATCCGCCCACCAGCCTGAGCGGTCGCGTGCTGTTCCGGGGCAAATCCGTGGTCTTCAACTCGCCGCAGGAAGCCATCGAGAGCGGGATCGGGCTGGTCGCGGAAGACCGCAAGCTGCAGAGCCTGGTCCTGGAGCGCTCGGTGAGCGACAACGCCTCGCTGGCGGCGCTAAGGCAGTTCGTGAACCGGCTGACCGTCATCAAACGGCGCGAAGAGCGGCGGGCGGTGACGCGCGTGGTGAATGACCTGAACATCCGCACGCCGACCATCGAGACGATGGTCGCCAGCCTGAGCGGCGGCAACCAGCAAAAAGTCGTCGTGGGCAAATTCCTTCTGACGGACATCAAGCTGTTCTTGTTGGACGAGCCGACGCGCGGCATCGACGTGGGCGCGAAGGCGGAGATTTATAGCCTTGTCGGGCAGCTGGCGCGCAATGGGACCGGCTTTCTGCTGGTGTCCAGCGAGATGCCGGAATTGCTGGCCGTCTGCGACCGCATTTACGTGCTGTGCGACGGGCGGCTGACCGGAGAATTTGCCCGCGCGGAGTTTGACCAGGTGGCCATCATGGAAGCGGCCACGCGCTTTGAGGATCGGCTGAACAACGGTCGGCATGACCACCACGACAGGCAACATGGCGAGCAGTCCACTTTTGAGGTAGCCCAATTATGACCACGATTACGCAAGATTCAGCACGAGGCACAACCGCACTCCCGCGCCTCGGCACGGGCGAGACGCTCGCGCTGATCGGTGCGCTGCTGATCCTCGTCGTGTTCGTCACGTTGCCCTGGTTTTACGAGACAGCGCCGGGCGTGAGTGGGATCAGCCTGCTCACCGCCGCCGCGCCGCCGCTCTCCGAGGGGCTTCTGGCGGCGGTGCGCGATAACAACTGGCTGCTGCTGCTGCCGCCAGTGGGCGGGGCGCTGGCGTTCGTGGGCGTCTTGTTGGGCCGCACAGCGGGGCAGGGCCGCCGGTACACAAGCTGGCTGGTTCGCCTGGGCGGCTTGCTCGGCGTCCTGTATTTCATCTTCTTCAGCATCGAGGACCGCGCCCATACCGATCTGTTCATGATGCAGTACACGGCGGGCGGCTTCTGGATCGCCTTCTTCGCCTCGGTGGTGCTGGTGGTGCAATCCGTGTTTCTGCGCACGACGAGCGATCTGGGGCTGGCGGCGGGCTATACCAGGGCGGGCGGCTGGCTGCGCCGCCTGAAATTCCTGGATGATCCTCGCTTCGTGCGCGCGGTGTCGTTCCTGTTTCGATTCCAGAGCATTTTCGGCCTGGTCATCGTCATCGCGATGGCCGTGATGTTCTCGCCGGTGCGCAACGGGAACAACCTGTTTCTGAGCCAGCGCAACCTGAGCAACGTGGCGCGCGACGTGGCCGAGACGGGCGTGCTGGCCACCGGGCAAATCCTGGTCATCATCCTGGGCGGCATCGACCTGTCGGTCAGCTCGGTGGTGGCCCTGACCGCGACCGGCATCGCCTTCCTCTTGATGCGCGACCTGATGCCCGCCATCCCGGCCATACTGCTGATCCTGGGGCTGGGGCTGGCCATCGGCTGGTGGAACGGCTGGACATCCGAGCGCTTCAAGATTCCGCCGTTTGTCGTCACGCTGGCGATGCTCAGCATTGCGCGCGGCCTGGCGCACATCTGGTCCAGCGACATTGCCGTGCCGATCTCGTATGGCGCGGGCGGCGCAGACCCGCTCTTCGAGGTGATCGGGGAGCGGATCAACGGCGTGTTTCCGGTCCCGGCGATCATCATGCTGCTGGTGGCCATCATCATGTCGCTGGTGTTGCACTACACCTCGTTTGGGCGGCATCTGTACGCTATCGGCGGCAACCAGACGGCGGCGCGGCTGTCCGGCGTGGCCGTGTCGCGCATCAAGATCGTCGCCTTCATGCTGTGCAGCTTCTTTGCGGCGATGGCAGGCATCATGCACGCCGCGCAGCTCAACCAGGGCAGCCCGAACGAGGCGGTGGGCTATGAGATGAACGCCATCGCGGCGGTGGTCATCGGCGGGGCGAGCCTGGCGGGCGGGCGCGGCACGATAGCGGGGGCCATTGCCGGCGCATTCATCCTGGGCATCCTCGACAACATGCTCAGCCTGAACAACGTCAACAGCAACATGCAGCTCGTCACCAAAGGCCTGATCGTCGTCGGCGCGGTGGCGCTGCAACAGTTCCGCCCGCGCAGTGCGGAGTAGGGTTGACCCTCACTCCCCCGACCCCTCTCTCCCTCAGTGCGAGAGGGGAGAAAGACGGGAGACTCTCTGCTTTCGTCACCCCTCTCCATGAGGGAGAGGGGCCGGGGTGAGGGTTTTTAGACACACATCAGGGGTTGACCCTCACTCCCCCGGCGCTT
>JADZBY010000754.1 GCA_020851855.1 Anaerolineae bacterium | reverse complement strand
GTGGAGCACTTCGAGCAAGGCCCGGCCCGTGCGCTGGCAGAGGCGTTCCGGACGCTGCGGCCCGGCGGTGTGCTGGTGCTCTCGACGCCCACGCCGAATGTAGTCGAGGCGCTGCTCGATCTGCGCCGCCGCTTGGCCCCACGCCGCGCCGCGACCAAAGCCCCGCGCGCCGAGTACTTCGAGACGCAGTACACGCCGCGCGCCTTGGCCGGCTTCGCCCGCGAGGCCGGTTTTGACGTGCTGCGCGTCGCCCCCTACGCGCACAGTTTCACGTTCTATGCGCTGCACCGCATCTTTCGCGGGCCGGGCTATTACGAATCATCGCGGCTGGGAGAGATCGCCGGGCGGATCGGACGCCGAATTGCGCCGTGGTGGACGGCTTTCGAGTGCCTCATCATCGCCCGCAAGCCATTCGCGCGCATCTGAGCGTCCGCTCGTCACAACATGGCAACATCGGGCGTACAATAGACTCCAGAGAATCCAGCACAGACCCTTCGCCGCCGCCTGTTCAGGAGCGCATCCCATGATCGGGCCGATGAGCTGGGCATCCGGGTACACCGCCCACAGCCAGAGTGACCTGCCGAGCACGTGGCAGGCGCACTACCGCTTCAAAGACCTCGCAGAACGTGGCCTGCTCCGCCTCGAAGACGTGAACCGGGTGCTGTTCAACGCCGATCTGCAGGATTTTGCCTGGAAGGTCGTGTGGGCGGGCGGCGCACCGACCCCCGACGAGGCGTTCGCCAGACGGCTGGCCGACGTGGACGGCTACGTCATCTTCATCCACGGCTGGACGGGCAGCAACGCCATCTGGGAAGAACTGCCCGCCGAGATCGTGACTCGCAATCCACGGCTCGTGGCGCTGGCCGTCGATCACAACGGCTTCGGCGGCTCCCCGTTCCTGGACCGCACGCCCGAATACGTGGAGTGCAGCCCACTGGGCGCGATGCGCGTGCTGGAAGCGTGGCTCGATACGCTGAACGTGCGCCGCCGGCTTGGCGATCCACGCCCGCGCACGGTGAACTTCGTCGGGCACTCGATGGGCGGTGCGGCGCTCTTTTTCCTGGACGATACGCGCTGGCGGCTGGGCGAGCAAACGCGCACGGCGGTGGCTCCGGCGCTGCTTGTGCACGACGACATCGGGCGCACGTTCTATACCACGCTCGGTTTGGGCATCGGGCTGGTCGGGCGGCTGCAATTTCTGGAAGCGATTGAACGGCTCGTCTCGCCGCAGGTGCTGGAAACGCTTACGGCGGGCGCGACGCGGCGCGTGAAAGAAGAGCACCGCCGCATCTATGCCGCGACGCTGCGCAGCGTCACGGCGCGCACGCTGGCGGCGATGGGCGCGATCAAGGATCACCCGATGGCGCGCACCTGGGAGCTGATGCAGGTATTCCTGGGTCACCGCGATCCGCTGGTCCAGCTTCCGCCGATGCTCGATTTGCTGCTGGAGCTTGGCTTCGGCACGGATCAGGTGCGCGTCGTGTTCGGCACGCACTACTTTTTCTCTTTGGGCGAAGAATGGCAGCGCGTGCACCGCCAGAACCGGGCGCTGCTCGTGGACAGCATCCTGGACATTCACGAGCGGGCGTTGCGCCGCCAGCGTGGGGCGTGAGCCTTACTTCACCTCTAAGCCCGCGCTCTGGATCAGGTCCAGGATGCGCAGGGCGATGGATTCGCGCTCGCGGGCGAACTCCGCGAAGTTCGTCAGGCGGATGTCGGCGCGGATCATCAGGTCGAGCTTGCCGCCGCCGAAGCCACTCAGCGCCACGAGCACCGAGCGCGGGTCGATGTTCCGGTTATCCACCAGCGCCGCGCGAATGTCGTTGAGCAGCGTCGTGATCTGCGCCGAATTCAGGTTTGGCGAGACGCTGACGGTCATGTCCAGCCAGCGTTTCTGCATCCGCGAGTAGTTGGTCAGCGTTGAAGACGCCACGCGGCTGTTGGGCATGATCACGCGCGCCTGGTCGTTGCGGCGCAGGCGCGTGGAGCGCAGCCCGACATTCTCCACGACGCCCTCATCCGGCCCGATGGCGATCAGGTCGCCCACGACGAAGGGCCGGTCGGTGACGATGGCCGCGAAGCCGAAGAGGTTCTCCACGGTGTCTTTGGCCGCCAGCGAGAAGGCGAGGCCGCCCAGGCCAAGCCCGGCGATGAGGCCCGTCACATCAAAGCCCCATTCTTGAAGCGCCACGGTGATGGCCACCAGCACGATGACCAGCCGCAGGACGACGCGCACGAACGGCACGAGGCGCTCCTCGATGCTCAGGCCGGTGAGGGTGCGGAGCTGTGCGCTGGAGAACGAGACGATGGTCACGATGCGGTACAAGCCCATCGCCACGGCCAAGATGATGCCCGAACGCGCGAGGCGATTCACGAACTGGCCGGCCAGCGGGTCCAGGCCGAGCGCCTGAACGGCCAGCGCCAGGCCGAGGATGCTGATGATGAATTTGACCGGCTGCTGGATGATGTCGAACAGGTGGTTGTCCACGTCGCCGGGTGTACGTTCGACGCGCGCCCGGAGCGGACGCAGGATTACACGAGCAAGGCCCTGACGGATAATCCAGGTAGCGAGCAGGATCAGGCCGGCGGCCACGATGCGCCCCAGCGCATCACGCAATTCAGGAGACACGTTTTCCAGTGCAGAGAACAATCCGCCTTGCATAAGGATGCCCCGTGGTGTGTTGGGTAGATTGCTGGCCGCGCCCCACGGGCGATCTTGCCAGAAGTCGAGGCGCAACGCAAGCGCCACGGGCCGCGGACCG